>JAJRDA010000173.1 GCA_028678665.1 Methanomicrobiales archaeon
CATCTACTCCACGGATCTCGTCTCCTTCGACTCCACCTGCATCGACCAGTGCCATGCCGAGGGGGTCTCCCGCTACCACGGGATCCAGGCCCAGTTCCTGGAACGCCTCCGGAAGAAGGAGTAGCCCGTGTTGAGTATGCGGAGGCGCTCTCAGATCCGAACACCCTCTTTCCGATTTTCCGACGAATACTGGTGAGACACTCTTGGGGGCTCGCCGCCCCCGCCGCGTGGGCATCCCCCGCGGAGGATGGATTGATCCATCGGTGTACACCGACATGGCGGGCTATCCTCATGGGGGAGGGACCGGGAGGGGGCTCGCCCCCTCCTGCACCATATCAGGAAAACCGACTGCCGGTATGACGATGGATAATAGAAAGGAAAAAAACAGGATGGGGGATTACCCCACCTTCTTTCCGGCGCCGGGCCCGGGCGTGCACTCGAAGACCTCGGTGATCTTGAGGATCAGCAGGCCCTTCGCGGGGAGCTTCTCGTTCTTGGCCTTGATCATCGCCTTCACCTTCTCGTAGTCCGGGCCGCTGGTCTTCACCTCCACGTTGCCCTTCACCTGGAAGCACTTCCTGGTGTCGGGATCCCAGAAGGAGATCGCCAGCTTCGGGTTCTCCTTCACGTTCGCCAGCGTCTTTACCATGTAGTTATCACCCAGCCAGATAGTATCATCACCCACAATCTGGACAGTCGCAATGGGGGCCACGTTGGGCACTCCGGCCCTGGACGCCGTTGCCACGGGGAAGTTTTTGTTCTTGGCAAATACCGCCTTCATCTCGTCAGTGAGCTTCGCCATCAGTACCACCTCGGTTTATCTCTCGCGCAATCAGGGAAAGGGCGATGGAGCCCTCCCTGGGGCATATGGGACTCTCCCGTTTCTCCTATATATCGGTATTGACCCAAGGGGGCCGAAAGTTCCGGGCTCCCTCAGCCCTTCTTTTCGGCCGAGACCTTCAGAGACCGGACCACGGTCCCGATGGCCTGCAGGTCCCTGCCACTTATCTGGAGGTCCCCGAGAGCCGCACTGACGGTGCCATCGTTCACCATGCAGTCCAGGGGGAACTCCGTCTCCTCATGCACGGTAATTTCAGTGAAGCCGGCGTCACGGATGGCACCAAGATATGCTGCCTTATCGACAGCTCCAGCGAGGCATCCCACATATGCTCCCACGGATTGCTGGACCCGCTCTGGGAGTTCCCCCACGAGGACGATATCCGATACCATCAGCCTGCCGCGGGGGCGGAGCACCCGGAACGCCTCGGCAAAGGCCTTCCTCTTGTCCGGGACCAGGTTGATGACGCAGTTGGAGATGATCACGTCCACGCTGTCCCGCTCGACCGGCAGGTGCTCGATCTCCCCGAGCCGGAACTCCACGTTGGAGTACCCGCCCTTCTCCGCGTTCTCCCGTGCCCGGGCCACCATCTCCGGTGTCATGTCGACACCGATCACCCGGCCATCCTTCCCGACGCGCTTTGCGGCCAGGAAACAGTCGAACCCGGCACCCGATCCCAGGTCCAGCACCGTCTCCCCCGGGCGGAGGGATGCGAGCGCTACCGGGTTCCCGCACCCGAGTCCCAGGTTGGCCCCGTCCGGCACCGATGCCATCTCCTCGTCGCCGTACCCGATCTTCCGGCTGACCTCTCCGGCGAGGTCCGTGCCCCCGCAGCAGGGGGATGGCCCGCAGCAGGAGCACGGTTCCTGCTGCCGTGCAATCTTGCCGTAGCCCTGCCGGACGGCCTTCTTCAGTTCCTCTTCCCTCGTCATGGTTTCACCCCTGCCGCCGCTTCCTGGAGGAGCGGGCCCACGAGCCCTTTCACCATCCCGGTGAACTGCGATGCCCGGAGGAGCATCAGGCAGCAGACGGCACCATCCCGCTCCCAGCTGACGAGCGCCAGCTTCTCGCCGGGCGCGATCCCGGCACGTTCCCGCAGGTCCTTGGGGAGCACCATCTGGCCCCGCTCGTCCAGGGACACCACCGCCTCAACAGAACACCTCGAGCCCGAGGGGATCTCGCACCCGCACTCTGCAGGTGTTTTCTCAGTACGTGGCTTCATGCTGAGAGTGTGGGTTGGGGTCCCTTATCAATATTTCTGAATAATCTGAATAACCTGATATATCAGTCATATTGGAATGCGTTGACACCACGGAATCTCATGGTGACCACCATCCAAGGATCCTGCTATCCTCATGGGGGTGGGACCGGGAGGGGGCGCCGCCCCCTCCCGTTCGCCATCCCCCGGCGAGGATATCCAATTCAACCGGTAAACCGGCGAAAGCGCGGAGAGAATACTGGCCTGGGAACGGTATTTTGACACTTACATCCTGATGAACAATCCCTAGAACCACCGGTCCAGCGTCTTCTGCCCGGAGCTGGCACGGAACTTCTCCAGCGCGGCGTTCACCCGATCCTGCGAGAAGTTGTAGGTATCGCAGAGCATGGACCGGATCTTCTCCGGGTCCGGGTTCCTCCACTGGAGCCGGTACTCATCGGTGACCGGCGGATCCAGGAAGAACTGCATCACGGGCCCGGGATCATAGCCGGGGAGCTTCTCCTCCAGCGTGGCCTCGAACTTCCCCTCCTGGACCAGCTTGATGGCAGTCTTTGCGCCGATCCCGCGCACACCCTCGTTGAAGTCGGTGCCCACCAGGATGCCGATCTCCACCAGCTGCTGCCGGGTGAGGGAGAGGCCCTGGAGCACCTCGTCCAGCAGGAGCTGCTCAGGGGAAACAGAGATGGTCCGGCCCCGCACCCTCCGCTTTCCCGAGACGGCCAGGTTCCGGACCAGCAGAGGGCAGCCGAACAGGAGGAGGTCGTAGTCCTGGGAGACGGCGTAGCGGGCGTCGCCCCGCGCCACCATGTGGGCCGCCTGGGCCTCGCCCTCGCTGGGCGCCTGGACGGTGGGCAGGCCCAGGAGGTCCAGGAGCTCATGGGAGGACTGGATGACGAAGTCG
>JAJRDA010000174.1 GCA_028678665.1 Methanomicrobiales archaeon
CCCGGCGGTATCAGCGGGAGAAGGGGGACCATGGCGAACCCGCCCGTTGCAGTGGTGAGCAGCAGGTGGTGGACTCCCTTCACGGGCGGCGGTCCCCTTCCTGCATCAGGCGGTGATAGAGATCCGGACGGAAATCCTGCTGCACCGGGATCCGCCGCCGAAGGGCGTCGGCTGCGTCGGGGTCCACCTCCACCACCACGAGTTCCTCGCCGGTGCCGGCCCGGGCTATGATCCTGCCGTTCGGGTCGGCGGCGAGCGAACCCCCGCAGTACTCCTCAACGGGAGTCTTCCCGGTGGTCGTGGTCCCCTGCACGTATCCCTGGATCTCGACGGCACGGGCAGCGACGAGTGCGTCCCACGCCGGCATCCGGCGGCAGGGCCACGCGGCGGGGACCAGCATGCAGTGGACGCCGAGAAGGGCATAGAGCCGGAAGAGCGGTGCAAAACGGAGGTCATAACAGATGGCAATCCCGCACCGGCACGTGCCGACCGAAAAGGTGGCGATGCGGTCGCCCGGGCAGAAGTGGAGATGCTCCCCGCCGGGGGTGAACAGGTGCGTCTTCGTGTAGGTGGCGAGTATCTGCCCCTGCGGCCCGATAGCCAGGCAGGTGTTCCGGGGCTTTGGCAGCCCCTGCTCCGTGACAGCCCCCAGCAGGTGGATGCGGGAGGTCGCGGCCATCTCCCGCATCTCCTGCACCAGCGGGCCGTCCAGGCCCTCCGCGTGCCGGGCGGCGTCGGGGGACCAGCCGGTCAGGAACTGCTCCGGGAAGCAGATGAGATCGGCTCCCCGGCTGGCAGCCTCCTCCACCTGTGCCCGGGCCCTCCGGAGGTTCTCATGGGGATCCTCCCAGGTGCTCCGGAACTGGGCGATACAGGCCTTCATCGGGGCTTTCCCCGGTTCCCTTCTGCGTCAAGCCCCCTGATCACAACTACCGCGGCAAAGACCACGATCAGCACGGACAGGAGGAGGAGCAGGTAAGGGGCGTAGGGGATGGTGATCCCCGGATATTGCGGGGAGAGCGCGATGATTCCCACGATGATACCCGCGAGGACGATGCAGATACCGATACCGGCCATAAGCAGGGACGGAAGATCCGTATCCATGGTAGTCAGTTCTGAGTGCCGTCGTAATAAACCTACAGCTCCTGTGGCTTTCAGCGGGACTGGGGGCGAGGGCAATCCGTTGGGGAGGGTACCCCCCTCCGTCCTGTCCTGGCCTCGGGTGCAGAGGGATAGGCGATATGTTTAACATGCCTGCAGGCGAAATTCCCTTACCGGTGCAGGAATTGCACGGAAGGGACCATGCCACCCTTGGAACCTGAATACACGGTCATTGCGAAGGGTATCTCTAAAGAGATGTGGACTGCCGAGATCCAGTCGCAGAACATGAACACTGCCCTCCGGATCCTCCTCTACGTTGCCGGGATCCTTGCAGTGGTCCTCGCCATCCAGGTCTTCTTCCTCAGGTGAGTGCTCCCCTCTTCCCTGCCTGAATCCGTGACACTCACCGTTCCATTCCCGTATTTCTCTTCACCGTACCCGAGGGGCCCTTTCCCTGTGAAGGAGCAGCATCCCCCGGGCCTCCTTCCGGGATGATAATTGCCATGCACCCGGCCCATTCTTCCTGTCCCTGGAAATCTCTGGGGCCAGGGGGCGTTCCGAACGTGATAAGAGGAGATGTGATCCGGCGGGTGTGAGGTGAGAAACCGGATGCCCCCCGGGCATCCGAAAAGAGCAGGATTTGGAAGGTAATGGTATGCACATCCCCGGTCGATGCACGGGCATATCAACCCGGGGCGTGGGCGGTGTGAAAGTGGGAGAGGAAAAAGAGCGAATGAGGGGGATTATTCGGACCACTCGTAGAGCACCGGTTCCTCGACCCGCCGGTACTCCACCATGTCCTTCCCGGTAAAGTGGATCCCGATCTCCCGGGCTGCGCTCTCGGGGGAGTCGGATGCATGGACCAGGTTCCTCCCGGTGTCCAGGCCCCGATCACCGCGGATGGTACCGGGTGCTGCCTCGGCAGGGTTGGTGGCCCCTATCAGGCGCCGGACCACCGTAACCGCGTTCCTCCCCTCCCAGACCATGGGCAGGCAGGGGCCACTCAGGATGTAGGCCTTCAGGGAAGGGAAGAAGGGTTTCCCCGCGTGCTCCCGGTACTGGTCCATGACCTGCGCCTCGGTGACATGGGCCAGCCGGGCAGCCACGAGTTTCAGTCCCTTCTCCTCAAGGCGGGAGATGATCTCCCCTGCCAGGCCGCGGGCGACCCCGTCCGGCTTGATCATGACGAAGGTCCGCTCCACGGGGGTTCACTCCCTGCCCTTCGCCTTTCTCCCTGTTTTGGTCCAGGCCACGAGCCGGGGCACCCGGCCCAGCCGGTAATTGTTCTGGCACTTGGTGCTGCAGAAGTAGAAGATGGCGCCGTCCTTCCGGACAAACATCTTGCCGGTGCCGGGCTCCACTGTCTCGCCGCAGAAACTACAGATGTGGGTATCGACCATGCCGATCACCGCTTCGAGAGCTTCTTGGCCTCGCGTTCGGTTTCGAGGAGCATCAGGATATCCCCTTCCCGGATGGGGCCCACGGTGTTGCGGGTGATGATCCGGCCCTTGTTGGGGCCGTCCAGGATCCGGCACTTCACCTGCATCGCCTCCCCGTGCATGCCGGTGCTGCCGATCACCTCGATCACCTCCGCCGGCGTCGCATCTCCGACCATCGCCTCATCCTCTCAGTTCGGTGACCTTCTTGGCGATATCGTCGATGATCTCCTTGGCCTTCCCGGGCTTCACAATGGCGGCCGCCGCCGAGCCCACGTCCAGCCCGCTGGCCGCGCCGATATCATTCTGTTTCTTGACGAAAAGGTACGGGATCTTCTTCTCGTCACAGAGGGCGGGAAGGTGCATGACGACTTCCTCGGGCTGC
>JAJRDA010000073.1 GCA_028678665.1 Methanomicrobiales archaeon
GGATCACCGGGATTTCTCTCTTCTCAAAAAAGTCCCGGACCTCCGGGACGGTGAGGGAACAGACGACGATGGGAGAAAAAAAGAGCAGGGAGGAGTGGCTCAGGTCCAGACCTCGTCCGTCCTGACCCGTGCCATCATCTCCACCGGCAGGATAAAGATCTTGCCATCCCCGATCCTGCCGGTTCGGGCTGACGCACGGATCGTGCCGATTGCAGTCTCGGCCTCTCCGTCCTTCACGACGATCTCAATCTTCACCTTGGGGAGGAGGTCCACCTCCATCTTCTTTCCCCGGTACTGGAGGGTGATGCCCTTCTGCTCGCCGCGCCCCTTCACGTCGATGACGGTCAGGGCGATGAAGCCCTTCTCTTCGAGGGCGCGTTTCACGTCGTCCAGCTTCTCCGGCCGGATGATGGCCTGTATCATCTTCATCGCATCACCTCCCTCCTAGGCCCTCTCCCCGTGCTGGGAGATGTCCAGGCCCACGTACTCCTCGTTCTCCGTCACCCGGAGGCCGATGGTAGCATCCACAAGCCGTGCCAGGACGTAGGAGACCCCGAAGGCGTAACCCACCGAGACCCCCACGGCCACGATCTGTGCCGTGAACTGGCCCACGTTCCCGGAGAGGAGGCCTGTATACGAGTTCACGGCGGCGGATGCAAAGATACCGGTGGCGATGGCACCCCAGAGGCCGCCCATGCCATGGATGGACCAGGCGTCCAGGGACTCGTCCAGCCCCTTCTGGATCCGGAGGAGCATCATGCCATAGCAGAAGGCCCCTGCCACCGCTCCGATGACAATGGCGGCGAGGGGGCCCACAAACCCGGCGGCAGGTGTCGCGGCCACGAGGCCGGCGACGGCACCCGAGACCACGCCCAGCGATGCCGGCCTGCCGTGGTACCAGGAAGCGGCCATCCACGTGAGGGCTCCTGCCGCTGCGGCGGTGTTCGTCACCACGAAAGCGTTCGCGGCGAGGCCGTTCGCAGCAAGGGCGCTCCCTGCGTTGAACCCGAACCAGCCGAACCAGAGCAGGGCTGCGCCCAGGAGTGCCATCGGGATGTTGGCAGGCTCCATCGTGTGGACACCGAACCCCTTCCGCTTTCCGATGACAAGGGCAATGGCCAGCGCCGAGAAGCCCGCCGAGATGTGGACCACCGTGCCCCCGGCAAAGTCGAGTGCACCCAGCCCGAAGAGCCAGCCCCCGCCCCAGACCCAGTGGGCCAGCGGGTCATAGACGAGCGTGGTCCAGAGGAGGCCGAAGATGAGAAAGGACGAGATCTTCACCCGCTCGGCAAAGACCGAGGTCAGGATGGCCAGCGTCACCGTGGCAAAGACCAGCTGGTACATCATGAAGGCGAGCGCCGGAATGGTCGACGTTCCCGTGGGATCCTGCCCCACGCCCGTGAGGCCGGCGAGACCCAGCCCCCCGATGATACCTCCGATATCGGGCCCGAACGAGAGGCTGTAACCATAGAGCACCCACTGGATGCTGACGAGGGCAAAGACAATGAACGAGAGGGCGATCATGGAGATGACGTTCTTGCGCCGGACCATGCCGCCGTAGAAGAACCCCACCCCGGGCGTCATCAGCATGACGAGCGCCGTCGAGGCCAGGATCCAGGCCGTATCACCGCTATCCAGTACCATACGTTTCACCTATCACCGGCTCCGGAGGGCTCCGGCCCTTGCGGGCACGGTGCGGCACGCCGGAGATCTCTCTCGTGGTTCTCAAGGCTGTCATTTGTGCACCTCGCGTATCGTAGGAAGGAAGTTAGCTTCCACGGTATTTAAATCCATCTATTGAGGAAAAGCCATTGGGACCCGGTCCAGATACCAAAAGGTCCGGGCATCCTCATGGGGGTGGGGTCGGGAGGGGGTCTCCCCCTCCCGTCACACCACCCCTTGAGAGGAGGGGCGGTCTCTCAAGGATGGAGCTACACTTCTGACGTCAGCATCTGCACTTCTCAGGGCCGGGGAGGCAGAAAAAAAAGAGATCAATACCTGTCCAGGTACTGCTGGTGTTCCCAGTCGTGCACCGCGGTGCGGAAGGAATCCCACTCCATCGTGGTGATCCGCTCCAGGTTCTCCATGATGTGCGTCCCCAGAGTCTCTGAGAGCAGTGCGTCCTTCCGGAGTTCGCGCATTGCCGAAGGGAGATCGGCAGGCAGGGTATCGATCTTCCTCCTCTTCCGCTCACGGTCGGTCAGGTGGTAGATGTTGGTATCGGTGCTGGCAGGCGGGGAGATCTTATTTTTTATCCCGTCCAGGCCTGCTGCCAGCATGCAGGCAAAGGTCAGGTACGGGTTGCACATGGGATCAGGCGACCGGAACTCGGTGCGGGTGGAGTTGCCCCGGGCAGCCGGCACCCGGATCAGGGCCGACCGGTTGGTCACCGACCAGCTGATATACACGGGTGCCTCGTAGCCCGGCACCAGCCGCTTGTACGAGTTGATGGTGGGGTTGGCCACCCGGGTGATCCCCTTCACGTGCCTGAGCAGACCCCCGATGAAATGCAGCGCCAGGTCGGAGAGCTCCCTCGGCTTGTTCGGGTCATAGAAGGCGTTTTTCCCGCCCTTTGCGAGGGAGCAGTGAGTGTGCATCCCGCTGCCGTTGATACCGAAGATGGGCTTGGCCATGAAAGTGGCATGCAGGCCCTGCTGCAGCGCGATGGTCTTTGTCGCGATCCGGTAGGTGATCACATTGTCTGCGGTGTGCAGGGCATCGCTGTACTTGAAGTCGATCTCGTGCTGCCCTGCCGCCACCTCGTGGTGAGAGGCCTCGATCTCAAAGCCCATCTCCTCCAGGGCGAGCACGATATCCCGCCGGACATTCTCGGCAAGATCGATGGGGGCAAAGTCAAAGTAGGCACCCGAGTCCTGGGGGATGAGCGAGGGCTTTCCGTTTTCCGTCTTGAAGAGGAAGAACTCCAGTTCCGGCCCTGTGTTGAAGACGTATCCCATCTTCTGGGCCTGCTCCAGCATCCGCTTCAGGATGTAGCGCGGATCCCCGATATAGGGCTTCTCGTCGTACGTGTACACATCGCAGATCATTCGCGCTACCTTGGAGTTGGTAGGGCGCCAGGGCAGTACCGAGAAGGTGCGGGGATCCGGCTTGAGGATCATGTCCGATTCCTCAATCCGGGCAAAGCCCTCGATGGAGGAGCCGTCAAACCAGATCCCCTGCGTGAGGGCTTTCTCGGCCTGTTCTGCCGGGATTGCCACGTTCTTGGGCTGTCCCTGGATATCACAGAACTGCAGGCGCAGGAACTTGACATCCTGGTCCTTGATCTTCTTCAAAATGGAGGCACTGGAGGGTTGTTCTCTCATCAGATCACACTCATCTCATGTGGACTTAACCGTTGTGAGGTACAGTCTCCGTTTCCGTGGTGTCGTGGTTCACAGGTCCCGCGCCCCGCGGGCGGAAGCCGGGCCGGGGCGGAGATGGAACCTAGTTTCTACCTAACATTATATATACCTATGTGTTCCATGCTGTTAGGGATTCCGGTGCGCGAAGGGATCCGGAGCAGAGGGGAGAGAGAACCTGAGACTGAGGGTGCAGGCGTGCACCTTTTTCGTGTGAAACCACAAGGAAATTAGCAATGTGCGGGATCATCGGGGTCATCGATCGCGGCCGGAAGGAGATGGATGGAACGCAGATCCGGCGCGCACTCGCCCAGATGAACGAGCGGGGGAGCGGAGAGGGAGCCGGCTATGCCGTGTACGGGTGCTATCCCGAGTACAGGGACTGCTATGCCCTTCACGTCTTCTTTGACAACATCCACGAGAACAAGAAGGAGGTGGATGATCTCCTTGAGCAGTGGGGACGGATCGTCCATGAAGGGCAGATCCCCACCTATGATCAGCCGAACCTCCGCAAGATCCATGCGCCGTGGCGGTACTTCTTCAAACCCGACAGGAGCCTGATGTCCTGGTCCCCCTCGCCCGAGGATGACATCGTGACCCACCTCGTGATGCGCATCAACACGGACCACCGGGGGGCACTCGTCATCTCGTCGGGGAAGAACATGGGTGTCTTCAAGGCCTCGGGCTGGCCTGAGGAGGTGGCCGACTTCTACCGGATCCAGGACTACCGGGGATACCTCTGGCTGGGCCACAACCGCTACCCGACCAACACGCCGGGGTGGTGGGGCGGCGCCCACCCCTTCAACCTGCTGGGGTGGAGCGTGGTCCACAACGGGGAGATCACCTCCTACGGCACCAACCAGCGCTTTATCCGGTCCTACGGCTACCACTGCACGATGTTCACCGACACCGAGGTCGTGGCCTACCTGATTGACCTCCTGGTCCGGAAACACGGGCTCCCCGAGAAGATGGCTGTCCGGGCCCTGGCCCCGCCGTTCTGGGACGAGATCGATGCCATGGGGGAGCGGGAGCGGAAGCTGAACACGGCCATCCGGCTCACCTACGGGCCGGCGCTCATGAACGGTCCCTTCGCTATCGTTGTCGCCAACCCCACCATGATGATGGGCTTCACCGACCGGATCAAGCTCCGCCCGCTGGTGGCAGGCGAGTGCGGTGACCGGCTCTATATTTCCAGCGAGGAAGCGGCCATCCGCAGGATGGAACCAGGAGTGGAGCGGACCTGGATGCCCCGGGCGGGCGAACCCGTCATCGGGAGGGTGAACGGGTGACCATCGGGTCCACGCCCCCCCGGTACCGGGTCTCCATCGACCGGGACCAGTGCATGCTCTGCGAGCGGTGCGTGGAAGAGTGCCCCTACGGCGTCTTCCGCAGGAACGGGGAGAGGATGTCGGTGAATTCCCGCCAGTGCACCGCCTGCCACCGGTGCATTGCCATGTGTCCCCGGGATGCCATTAACCTGGAGGAGCAGCCCGTGGACTACCGGAGCCACCCGGTCTGGACCCGGAAGGTTCGGGAGGCGATCTATAACCAGGCCCGGACCGGCCGGATCATCCTGGCCGGGATGGGCAATGCCGGCGACTACCCGGTGATCTTTGATCGCCTCGTGCTCGACGCCTGCCAGGTGACGAACCCCGCGATTGACCCGCTCCGGGAACCGATGGAGCTCCGCACCTACCTGGGCAAGAAGCCCTCCCGGCTGGAGATCCGGAACGGCGGGGGAGACGACGTGGAGCTGGTGACCGAGCTCACCCCCAACCTGCAGCTGGAGACCCCCCTCATGATCGCCCACATGTCCTACGGGGCCATCAGCCTGAACGCCCAGCTCTCCCTGGCCCGTGCAGCGGCCGCCACCGGCACCTTCATGGGGACCGGGGAAGGGGGCCTCCACCAGGCCATCTACCCGTACCAGGACCGGATGATCGTGCAGGTGGCCTCCGGCCGGTTCGGCGTGGACATCAACTACCTGGAGCGGGGCGCCGCCATCGAGATCAAGATCGGGCAGGGGGCCAAGCCGGGCATCGGAGGACACCTCCCGGGGGAGAAGGTCTGTGAGGACGTCTCCTGCACCCGGATGATCCCGGTGGGGTCCGATGCCATCAGCCCGGCACCGCACCACGACATCTACAGCATCGAGGACCTGAAGCAGCTGGTCCGGTCCCTGAAGGAGGCCACCGAGTGGAAGAAGCCGGTCTTTGTGAAGATCGCGGCGGTCCACAACTCGGCAGCCATCGCCGCGGGTATCGCCCGCTCCTCGGCGGACGCCGTTGTCGTGGACGGATTCCGGGGCGGGACCGGTGCCGCCCCCCGGGTCTTCCGGGACCACGTGGGGATTCCCATCGAGGCGGCCATCGCGAGCGTGGACGAGAAGCTCCGGCAGCAGGGGATCCGGAACCAGGTCTCCCTGGTCGCGAGCGGCGGCATCCGGGAGAGCGCCGACGTGGCCAAGGCAATTGCTCTCGGTGCTGATGCCGTGTATATCGGTACCGCTGCCCTCGTCGCCATGGGGTGCCGGGTCTGCGGCACCTGCTACCGGGGCCTCTGCCCCTGGGGCATCGCCACCCAGCGGGAGGATCTCACGGCCCGGCTGGACCCGGATGTGGAATCAGAACATGTGGCCAACCTGATCCAGGCCTGGACCCTGGAGCTGTCGGAGCTGATGGGGGCAGCAGGAATCAACAGCATCGAGTCCCTGCGGGGGAACCGGGATCGGCTCCGGGGCTACCTGCTGGACGAGGGGATCCTCAGGGTCCTGGACGTGAAGCCGGTGGGGGCGTGACCATGGGCGGGACGATCCGGATCGATGCTGCGGAGATGGACTACACTGCCCTGAACCGGCAGATCCGGAGTGCCGCGGCCAGCGGCGCGACCGAAGTGGTCCTGGACCACGTGCTGGGGCAGCGCTTCATCGCGGACGGCCTCCGGGGGACCGTCCGGCTCATCATCAATGGCGTGGCCGGCGGGGACCTGGGGATGTTCATGTCCGGCCCCACCTGCATCGTCCACGGAAACGCCGAGCATGCCCCCGGGAACACCATGAACGGGGGGGTCATCGTGATCCACGGGTCTGCCGGCGACGCGGTGGCCCACAGCATGCGGGGGGGCAAGGTCCTGGTCCGGGACGACATCGGGTACCGGGGCGGAATCCACATGAAGGAGTACTATGACAAGACGCCGGTCCTCATGGTGGGTGGCAACGCCCGGGCGTACCTGGGCGAGTACATGGCAGGGGGCCTGATTGTGGTCTTCGGCCTGGGCGGCGGGGCGGCCGTCACCGAGCGGGGGATCGGGAGCGGGATCCATGGCGGCGAGATCTATATCCGGGGGCCGGTGGAGGACCGGCTCCTGGGGGTCGGGGCAAGGAAGTTGCCCGTCGGTGACGCAGAACGGAAACGCATCGCCCCGTTCGTGCAGGAGTTTGCCTCCCACTTTGACATGGACGCGAAGGAACTCCTGGCAGGAGACTTCACGCGCATCGGTCCGGCATCCTCCCGGCCGTTTGCCAGCAAGTACACCTGGGAGTGAGCGGATGGCAGCGAAGAGCTACCGGAACCTGAAGGAAGAGGTCTGGGACCAGGGCCTCTGCTCCGGGTGCGGCGCCTGCGTCGCGGTCTGCCCTGCGGATGCCCTCCACTTCCCGGCACGGGACCCGGGGACTGCCCCGGTCTCCTCGGGGTACTGCAAGGAGGAGACCGACGGGGTCCCCTGCGGGGCCTGTGTCTCCGTCTGCCCCCGGGCCGGTGACCGGGCCCCGAAGCGGATGCTGGGGGAGTACCGGGAGATCTGGCCGGCTCGGGCCGGGTTCGAGGTGCCCCGCCGGCAGAGCGGTGGGGCGGTGACGGCCCTCCTCACCCATGCCCTGGAGGAGGGGCTCATCGACGCCGTGGTGACCATTGCCGAGGACCGGTTCACGCTGCTCCCCCGGTCCGTCGTTCTCACGTCCCGGGAGGCGCTTATCCATGAGGCCGGGAGCCGGTACCAGTGGTGGGTCCCGCTCCTCGCCTCCCTGAAGGAGGCGGTGGTGGAGAGGAAGTACCGGCGGGTGGCCGTGGTGGGGGTCCCCTGCGCCATCCAGGCCCTGCGCCTCGCGAAGGAGAGCGACCACCAGCTGGTGAAGCCCTTCGGGCGGTCCCTCCGGCTGCTCCTGGGCCTCTTCTGCACCGAGACCTTTGACTACCGGCTCCTCATCGAGAATGTTCTTGGAAAGGAGCACGGGATAGCGCCCTGGGAGGTGAAGCGGCTGGATGTGAAGGGGAAACTGGAGGTGACCCTCGAGGAGAAGCCCGCCCTCGTCCTCCCTCTGAAGTCGCTGGAGGCTACCGTCCGGCCCGGCTGCCACGCCTGCACCGATCTCACCGCCGTCGATGCCGATATCTCGGCCGGGGCGGTGGGGAGCCCGGAGGGGTTCACCACCCTGGTCGTCCGCACGCCGGAGGGGAAGGCCTTCGCGGACATGGCCCTCGCATCCGGCCGGCTGGTGAAGGGTGAGGGATCGGTGGACCTGGCGGCGATAGAGAAGCTGGCGGCGGTGAAGGCGAAGCGGCGGGGGAGATCGACAAAGAAGTAGCGGAAGGTCTCACCGGTTTTCCTGTATTGTTTTACGACAGGAACAACGACGGGGACGCTCCTGGGGGGGAATCCTCGGTTCCCCCCCGCGTGGGCGTCTCCCCTCTGCATGAGGTGTTCCTCCCCGCCGGTTCCAACTGATAATCCGGCTCAGGCTATCTTGTCACGCGGATAACTGCGTATCAACATGTAGGCAATACATTCTCATTTCTTACCGCCGCCTTCTCATTGGGCAGCATCTGCATAGCAACTTTCTCCGCGTACCCACATGCCTGTTTTTACGAGTGCGTCCAATAATCCGAATCCCACGTGATGTAGGGGACAGGGCCAAGGTTGGGGCCACCGACATCATATTCGACGGTGACTGCTCCACCCAGTACCGTTTCGGCTGCTGCCGCGGGCCGATCTGCATCATCCCTTTGAACTTGGCAAAGAGTCCTATCCTCACTAAGGATTAGTCGGAGATCTTTTTTTAGGGGGGGGCTGTACTAGATTAGAGTTTTATATATATCCCCACACAACCTCAACGTTTCGAGTTTTTGCATGGGTGTTCCGTAATTAAACATGAACTCACATTTCGACGAGCCACCGAGTGTAGCTCAGCCCCCAGCCGTTGACAATCCGCCGAATATCCCAGCTGCCTCACATCA
>JAJRDA010000175.1 GCA_028678665.1 Methanomicrobiales archaeon
GAGGCCCTGGCGGTACCATGCCCGGGCATCCTCCGGCGAAAGAACCGTGGCCTCCGCGAATGCGTCGACGGCATCGCTGTGCCGCCCCAGCCCCTGGAGCACCATGCCCCGCTGCACCCACGCGGACGCATCCCCGGGGTTCAGTTCCACGGCCCGTTCCAGGGCTTCCAGGGCTTCCCCATGCCGTCCCAGGCCGGAGAGGGACAGGGCACGGGTGAGCCATGCCCCGGCATGATCGGGTGACCGGGACAGCACCTGGTCCAGGGCTTCCACGGCCGGCCCGTGCCTGCCAAGCGCCTGCCTAGCCTGCCCCAGGGCAAACCATGCGGCGGTGTCATCGGGAGCGATCCTGACGGCGTTTTCCAGGTGATTGGCTGCCTCCCTGTACTCGTGCCGGTCCCGCGCCAGGGTGCCCCGGAGGGTCCATGCACCCGCGTGGGAGGGATCGATGGCAACAGACCTGGCCAGGGCCTCCTCCGCCTCCGGACTTCGGTCAAGGCGGGCCAGGATCACGGCGTAGCGGTACCAGGTGCCGGCGTTCCCGGGCTCCCCGTCCAGGGATTTCCGGTAGGCATCCGCCGCGTCCCCGAATTGTTCCATGGATTCCAGCACCTCGCCCCGGTGGAGCCAGGTGGCCGGCTGGTCCGGGGTAATCCTCTCGACGCGGTCGAAGCAGGTGAGGGCCTCGTGGTACCGGTGGAGCCATAAGAGGGCCAGGCCCCGCTGGAGCCAGGCCTCCGCGTGGCGCGGATCCAGCCGCAGGACCTCCCCGAACGCACCGAGGGCATCGTGGTACCGGGCGGAGGCCATGAGCATCCGCCCCCGTGCCAGGTACGCGTCCACGTCCCCCGGGTCCCTCTGGGTTGCTTCCTGGAAGGATGCCAGGGCCTCTTCCGTGCGGCCGAGGGCAGAGAGCGCCTCGCCCCTCCGCACCCATAGCTCCGCATCCCCGGGGTCCAGCGCGATGGCCCTGTCAAAGGAGTCCAGCGCCTCTTCGGGTTTTCCTGCCGCCGCAAGGGACTGCCCCCGGTGGAACCACACGAGTGAGAGCGCGGGTTCCATCTCAAGGGTCCGGTCAAAGGAAACGACCGCCTCCCCGTGCTCTCCCATCTCGGCAAGGGCGATTCCCCGGTGGTACCAGGTGTTCGGGTTCTTCTGGTCCTTCCGGAGGGCCTGGTCAAAGGTGGTGAGGGCTTCCCGGTACCTGCCCATGGCCTTGAGGGCCAGGCCCTTCACCGAGAGGGTGTGGGCATCCGGGGCATCCAGGGAGAGTACCCGGTTCAGGGACTCCACGGCCTCGCTGTCCCTGCCGAGCGTGATGAGCGCAAGGCCACGGTTATACCAGGCACCGGCATTCCCTGCAGAGATGGCAACGGCCCGGTCAAAGGACTTCACCGCATCGGCGTGCCTGTCCAGCGCGATCAGGGTCAGGCCACGGTTGTACCAGGCACCCATCTCCCGGTCGTCGAGGGAGAGCGCCCGGTCAAAGGAGGCAACGGCATCCTCGTACCGGGACTCCTCCATGAGGGCGATACCCCGGTGGTACCAGGTTCCTGCCTCCCGGTCATTCAGGGCCAGAGCCCGGTCAAAGGACCGCACGGCGTCCCCGTACCTTCCCGCGGTATCCAGCGCGATCCCCCGGTGATACCAGGCAGCGGCGAGGGCCGGGTCGAGGGCCAGGGCCCGGTCGAAGGCGGACGCGGACTCCTCATTCCTTCCCAGGCGGTGGAGTGCGAGGCCCTTCCGGAACCAGGCATCGGGCGAGCGGCCGGTGAGGGCCAGGGCCTGTTCCAGGGATGCCAGGGCTTCTTCGTGCCGGTTCAGGGTGGAGAGCACCCTCCCCCGGAGGAGCCAGGCATCGGCATACGTCCCGTCCAGCGCGACGGCCCGATCCAGCGCGGCAACCGCATTCTCGTGCTGCCCCTCCGCTTCCAGGGAGAGGGCACGGAAGTACCATCCCCGGGCATCCCGGTCATCCATGGCCAGGGCCCGGTCGTAGGACTCCCTGGCCTCACCGTGGCGGCCGAGGGCTGCCAGCACCCGGCCCCGGTGGAACCAGGCCGCCGTCTGGCGATCGTCGATCGCAAGAGTGCGGTCAAAGGAGGCGAGGGCATCGTCGTTCCGGTGTTCCTCCTCCTCGCACCTCCCCTTGCCGGTCCAGGCACCCGCATGGCCCGGGGCAATCTCCAGCACCTTCTCGAAGGAGAGGCGGGCCTCCTGCCACTGGCCGAGGGAGGAGAGGGCGAGTCCGCGGTGGTACCAGGCCAGGGGATTCCGGGGATCGATCTCCAGGGCGCGGGTATAATACCGGACTTTCCGGTCCGGGTCCTTCTCGTGGTATCCCTTCTCGCACCATTCCTCCGCCGTCTTTCCCCCGATCCGTTTTTTCTCCGCTGCCGTCATGCTCCACCTGCCTTCCTGCCGCTCCCCGGCGCCCCGAAACGCCTGATCCCGGCCGACTCAGAGAGTACTGTCATGAAAAATTGCTATAAATCCTTGCTGATGGTACCATGCTCCCTCCGGGATATTGGAGGTATCGGGAAGGAGAAGGATGCTGCGGTCGCAGGCGCCGGCCGCACCAGGTACGGCGGGAATGGGTGAAGAGAGGAGGAGAAGGAAAATGAGGGTAAGGAGGATGGGGGCGGGGATTCGCACCCCAGGAGGGTCAGGTGATGGAGAGGAGGACACCGGGATCGTAGCAGAGGTAATCGGAGAGGGCTGAGGGATCGTAGACGTAGTTCTCGTGGTCCCGGAGGATGGTGTACTGTATCAGGATCTTGGAGCGGAGCTCGCGGTGAAGCTGGGTATTGCGGTGAGGGGATGGGATGAGTGCTGAATGTTGCTCCATTGCTGACCCTTCCTGGTGGGGCGTGAACGCCCGCAA
>JAJRDA010000176.1 GCA_028678665.1 Methanomicrobiales archaeon
GTATTGAGACAGCCGATGATGTTCCATCACGAAAACCGAAGAAAAATGAATGCAATGAAAAGGGGGAGAAAGCAGGCTCACCCGAACAGGGCGCCGAGCCCTGCCATGGCGGACTCTTCATCTGCCTTCTTGTCTTCCTTCTTCTCCTCTGCTGCCGGGGCCGCGGCCGCAGTGGCTGCGACAACTGCCGGGGCAGCGACGGCGACAGGGGCCGCGACGGCGGCCTTCGAGATGGCCTCCTTGATGTCCACGCCCTCCAGGGCCGCGACCAGGGACTTCACCCGGGCGTCGTCGGCCTTGACACCGGCAGCGGTCAGCACCGCCTTCACGCTCGACTCCTCAACCTTCTTTCCTGCATGGTGCAGGAGCAGTGCAGCATAGATGTAATCCATTTCCTTTCACCTCATCTGGTTCCTCTAATGTGTGTCCAATCCTCAATGCTTCCCTTATTTCTTTCCCGCAATACTTTCCAGGGCGACCGATTCCCTCTGTGCCTTTCCGAGCAGGAGCTCGATGACATCCTTCTCGTAGATGTTCGCCTCGACCGCGAGACTCCGCGCCTCGCGGACCGCCTTGGCGAGCAGGTCCGGTGCCGTGAACCGGGTCGGGATGACCGCGTTCAGCGACAGGTTGAACGCCTGCCGGGCCGCAAGGACCATCTGGGCGCGGATCGCGTCCTCGTCGATGGCGAGCATCTCGGGCCGGTAGACCATACTCTCGTAGAAGGCCGCCTGCAGCCGCAGGCCCACGTCCATGGGCTTGATCTCCAGCTTGCCCAGCACGTCGGCCACTTTCTTGGAGATGACCTGGCCTTTCCGGACGACGGTTTTTGTCTCCCGGATCTTCACCTTGCCGGCCTCGATGGCCGCGGGGACGCCTGCCTGCTGGAGCTCGCCGACGATGGGCCCGGGTTTGAAGGACGTGGGGCCCTTCTCCACCACGATGTCCACGGGGGCGATCTCGCCGGGCTTTGCCGCCATCTTGGTCTTCGTCTTCTCCAGCATCTTGAAGAGCCGGAACGGGTTCGAGTTGGTAAAGACGAGCGCAGTCTGCCCGGTGACATGGGATTCCAGGGCAGCAAAGTCTCCCCCGATCTCACGGATCGCCTGGGTGATCAGGGTGTTCCGTGTCATTTTCACGTAGGCTGTTGCGTGGAGGTCACGGCGGATCGCCTGCAGCTGCGCTGCGGGAATGCCCCGGACGTCCACCAAGGACAGCAGCGTGTACTCGCTGGCCCGGCGCTTGATCTCCTCCACCTCGTCCCGTTTCCACTGGGGAAGGTGGTGCGTGTACAGCGCCATGTTACACCAGCCTCACGGCGGGTCCCATCGTGGTCTTCACGTATACGGACCGGATGTTCATGACCCCCTGCTCCAGCCTGGACTCCACCCTCTTTAACACCGCGTCCACGTTCTCGGCGATGAGTGCCGGGTCCATCTCGGTGGACCCCACCTTCGTGTGGAAGGTCTTCCGGTCCTTGGTCCGGATCTTCACCGAGGAGCGGAGCCGCTCCACGATGGGCCGGATGTCGGTGCCCGAGGTGATCGGGATCGGCATCCTGCCCCGGGGACCGAGCCTGGGCCCCAGGAACCTGCCCACCTGTGCCATCACCGTGGTCTCGGCCAGGAAGAAGCGGTACTCGTTCGCGATCTTGCGTGCCTCGCGGGGTGCCCCGCCCAGCCGCTCGATCTCCTGGGGGCCCATGATCAGCTCCACCTTGGCATCCTTGGCCTGGGTGGTGATGTCCCCCTTGCCGAGTACCGCGATCTTCACGCCGCCCAGCGTGTGCGGGAGAAGAATGGTTTCGTCGATACGATTCTTGGGCTGCGACAGGTCCACGTTCTTCAGGTTGATGGTGATGTCCACCGATTCCTGGAACTTCCGTTTCGGCGCAGCCTTGATCGCGGCGGTTACGGTCTCTACGATCTTTCCTTTCTCAACCATCTGATACCTCCATAGTCTCCGACCCCGGAACGGGATCTCCTATGGTTTTCTGCGGTCACTTCAGTGCACTGTCAAATTCGCCCGCGTCGATGGCGGCGAAGATCTCCTTGGCGCGGCGGCCGTTCACGGTGACGCCCAGGGAGACACAGGTCCCGATGACCTCCTTCACTCCGTGCTTGAGATCATACGAGAGCATGTCCTTTGCCTTCATCTTCGCGATCCGGACAGCGGCCTCGAGCGGCAGGTCACCCACGATCTGGGTGTTGGGCTGGGCGGATCCCTTCTCGATACCGGCCTCCTTCTTGATGAGCGCCGTGGTGGGTGGAATGCCCACCGAGATCGTGAACTGCTTCTTGTCGTCGACCTCGATCCGTACCGGGACCTGCATACCGTTAAACTCGCCGGTCTTCCGGTTGATCTCGTCGACAACCGCCTTCACGTTGATACCGAGAGGTCCCAGCGCAGGCCCCAGGGTTGCGCCCGGGGTTGCCTTGCCGCCTGGTACCAGTACCTCGACCACTTCTGTCATGATGGGATCACCCTGCGCTTCTCCGCGTGCGGGAAGAGCCTGGGTTATATAAAATGGAAGTCAGTGCATTTAAAGGTATCAACCGGCCCTCGGAGCGATCGGAAAGTGCAGGTAGCCTTTTCGTCGTTTTCTCAGGGACACCCTTTTCGCGGTTTTACCCCGGCCGCGCCCCCGTAGACGCATTCTTTGAATATGAGATGAACGGGAATCCGCGTACGCTCAATACTGGTGAGACGCTCCTGGGGGCTCCGCCCCCGCCGCGTGGGCATGCCCCGCGGTTGATCAGGATTGAGGAACTTCGGTAAATAACCGAAGAACGGTCTATCCTCACGGGGGAAGGGGCCGGGAGGGGGCAACAGCCCCCTCCCGCACCGTATCCCTGAACCCTGTATGGTGAGCTCAGGA
>JAJRDA010000177.1 GCA_028678665.1 Methanomicrobiales archaeon
AGAATCTCCTTCTGGATCAGGGAGAGATCCATAATGATTAATCATATCAATTCCATATATACATTCGGTTATCTGACGTGGAACTGGAGAAGATTCCCACCGTGCCCACGGCGGAGGAACTGCTGGACCGGTCCTTCCGGCGGGCGGCGGCACGGATGCGGGAGAAAAGGGGGAGTACCCAGAGGGGGGGCTCCCGGAAGGGGAGCTCCCGGAAGGGCAGCTCCCATGCCAACGAGGAGTTCATCCGGGCGGTGGGGGCATCGCTCCACGACCGGCTGGTACGGATCATCTCCTCATTCCCGGAGTTCGATGCCCTCCCCCCCTTCTACCGGAACCTGGCGGAGGCCCTCTGCGGCATCGAGAAGATCCGGATGAGCCTGGGGGCTCTCGGGTGGGCGGCGAAGCATTCCCGCAGGCTCGGATCCCAGCTGGGGCGGGAGGCGAGGAAGGCCGGCGATTCCCCCGCTATCCGGAAGCGGGCGGTGGCCCGGCTCGCTTCCATGATCCACCAGGTGGACGGTGACCTCCGGTTCCTGAACGTCGTCCGCAACCAGCTCCGGGAGCTCCCGGAGCTCAGTGACGAGTTCACGGTTGTCGTGGCCGGTTATCCCAACGTGGGGAAGTCCTCCTTCATCCGGCTCGTCTCCACCGCGGAGCCGGAGGTGGCGTCCTATCCCTTCACCACCCGGGGAATTTTTATCGGGCACCGGGCAATCGGCAGGGACCGGGTCCAGTTCGTGGATACCCCCGGCCTCCTGGACCGGGACCCGGAGGAGCGGAACCCCATCGAGCGGCAGGCCCTCTCGGCCCTCATGCACGCGGCCCACGTGGTGCTCTTCATCCTGGACCCCAGCGAGGAGTGCGGGTATCCCCTGGAGAGCCAGCGGCGGCTCCTTGCTGCTGTCCAGGGGATGGTGGGGGTGCCGGTGATCGTGGCCGTGAACAAGGCGGATCGCCGGCGGGAGGAAGGCTTCCTGAACATGTCCTCCACCACCGGTGAAGGGGTTGACGCGGTGCTGGAAGCGGTACTCAGAACACGGGCAGCCAGGCCCACTGCCCGCTGACCAGGCACCCCAGCAAAAATCCTGCGATGGTGCCTCCGTTCAGGGGAGGGAGGCCAGCCTGGGGTTTCCCTTTTCCCACCGCCCGGAGGAGGAAAAGGAGACCCGCGAGCGATCCTGCCATGGCCCCCAGGACGGGGGCCGTGAACAGTGCACCCCCGCTTTTTAAAAATACCTGCGCCGACACCACCAGGATGGAGGGCATGATCAGGTCCCCCATGCCGATGATGAAGGCCCCCCGCTCCTCGTCGCCGATGGCCACCCCTTCCTGGATGAAGGAATAGCCCCGGCGGCGGGGCACCACGAAGAGGATGGGGGCCCGCTGCGAGAGCACCCCCTCGGCGAGGGTGATCATGTGCTTCGTCCGGTACACGGCGATGGTATCGTAGGCAGCGAGAAGCACGAGCAGGATGAGGACCGGGAGGATGTCCAGTGAGATGCCGAAGATGGAGGCCACCCCGGCAGCGAGGAGGATGCCCAGGCTGTCGATGATGTACCACTCCGGGTACCGGTAGAGGAGCGCCGTGGCGGCGATGGAGAGGGCCAGCACTGCAATGCCGGCAAGGGCCTCTTCCGGGAAGAAGTAGACGGCGAGGCCGCCGAAGACGTACAAGAACGTGAAGAAGAGGGAGACAGCGATGATGGCGCCGATCAGCCTCTTTACCCCGAACCGGATCAGGGCCAGGAGAAAGAGCGTGAAGAGGAGCAGGATGGCGAGAAAGATGAATGGGTTTGCGACTGAGGTCGGGTCCTCGAAGGCTGCCACACCCGCTGCCTGGAGGGGGTAGGAGAGGAGGAGGGCTGCGAGCTCCACCGCGAGGAGCATGGCAGTCATGGCCGCGAAAGGCACCAGGTTCCGGAACTCCATTTCAGATCCCTGCTCCGTACAGGTACTTTAATTAATGGGACTTCATTATCTAAAAGCATGGAGATTCGTAGCATCATCGGGGACGTGATCCTGGCCGTCGTGATGGTGGGTTCCACCCTCGTGCTCGTGCTCCGGCTCTGGCAGGATCTCATCATCTCGGTCGCCGCGACGCTGATGATGGTCTCGCTCGCCGGCCTCTTCCTCTCGATGGGCCGCAAGATCGAGCGGCTGGACAGCTCCTTCGCACAGCGGGAACGCTCGATCCGGATGAACCTGGAGGAGATCCACACCGGCATGTCGAAGAAGTACGATACCACGATGGAGCATATCAACGGCGTGGTCCAGGAACTCTCGCGCCGGATGTACCGGTAACACCCTTTCTGGGGTGATCGTCTCCCGGAGGGAGATTCGTGGGCGTCGCGCTCCGGGACATCCTTGTCCCCTACAAGAAACCGGTGGGGTGGGAGTCCCTGGCCGGTGTCGCGGCGGTGGACGCCCACAACGCCCTCTACCAGTTTTTATCGATTATCCGGCAGCCGGACGGCACCCCCCTCATGGACGGGCAGGGGCGTGTCACCTCCCACCTCTCGGGCATCCTCTTCCGCACGCTGAACTTCCTGGAGCTGGGGATCCGGCCGGTCTTCATCTTCGACGGCACCCCGCCGGACCTGAAGGCAGGGACCATCCAGGAGCGGCGCGAGGTCCGGAGGGAGGCAGGTGAGCGCTGGCGAGAAGCCCTGGCCCGGGGCGAGGTGGAGGAGGCCCGGAAGCATGCCATGGCCTCCTCCCGGGTAGACGACTTCGTCATCCAGTCCTCCCATGAGCTCCTGGACCTCCTGGGCCTGCCCACCGTCCAGGCGCCCAGCGAGGGCGAGGCCCAGGCGGCCCACATGGTGGCGCGGGGCGACGCCCGCTACGC
>JAJRDA010000074.1 GCA_028678665.1 Methanomicrobiales archaeon
ATGTCCCGGAGATCCTTGTGCTCCCGGTTCTCGCCGGCCACGAACCCTACCTGGAGTGGGTTCGCGGAGAAACCATCCCGTGAGCGACAGCCCGGTGAAGAAGGTCGGTAGTATCCCCAATAAGGGGATAGGATAAAGAGGCAGGGAACTGACTGTACAGGGACGCACGGATGGAGAAGGAAGGGATTCCGGGTCCGAAGAAGGCGCTTTTACTGCTGGGGTGCCCCGAGGTGCCGGTCCAGATGGGGATTGCCCTCTACCTCTGCCACCGGCTCCGGAAGGATGGCTGGGACGTGACGGTGGCCGGGAACCCCTCGGTCCTCCACCTGATCCGGGTCTCGGACCCGGCCCGGCACTACGTGGACCGGATCACCGGCCTTGACCGGTGCATGGAGAAGCTCATCGAAGGGAACGCGAAGCCGGACCTCTGCCTGGTCTTTGCCCACAACGATGCGGGTCTCTCCTACGCGGCCACGGTGGGGTCTGTCACGCCGTCCCGGGTCGTCGCCATCATCTTCGGCAGGAACGCCGAGGAACTGGCAAAGACCATCGAGTTCCCCTGCGAGACGATCGTGGAGAAGGCGGTGCACAACCCCCTGGCCCTGCGCCAGAAGATCGACAAGGTGTTCGGATGGGCTGCATCGAAGAGCTGAAGTACGAGGTCCTCCTCTCCCGGGCCACCTTCAAGGAGTGCCGGGAGTACATCAAGGACCACTACCGGGAGCAGTACACGGTGAAGCCCGGCTACAAGATCTTTGATTCCTACATCATCGGCGTGCCCCCCATCCTGATCGGCGTGGACAATTCCCATGTGGTCTTCCCGTACACGAAGCCCTGCCATGGTACCTTCCTGCTCCGGATCGAGGGGCCCGAGGAGATCGCCCGGCTCCGGGCCGGGAAGAAGTAAGTATATCCAATTTTTTCTGTTCATTTCGGACAAGAATAACCGATTGAAGCGACTATCCTCATCGGGGGAGGGCGACGGGAAGGGGCAGAACCCCCTCCCGGTCCCACCCCCATGAGGAGAGGACGATCCGTTCTTCCCGGCAACCTCCGACGAGGCGTTTTCCCTCTCAATCGGTCGCTCATCCGGATCGAAAACCATATTCCTTCAGGAGGGACACCACTGCTCCGGAGCGTCTGACATGGCAGAACCAGTGTGGAACTCAAAACAGGACCTGCCCAGGCTGATCGTTTCAATCCTGGTCTGTTTTGTGGCAGCAGCCATCGGATCGATCTTCACCACACCCCGGATCCCCGGCTGGTATGCGGGTCTCACGAAACCTTGGTTTGCCCCGCCCAACTGGGTCTTCGGACCCGTCTGGACCACCCTCTATCTCCTGATGGGGATCGCCCTCTTCCTGGTCTGGCGGAAGGGACTGGAGAGGCCGGATGTCAGGCAGGGAGTGATCCTCTTCGCCATCCAGCTGGTCTTCAACGTTGCCTGGTCCTGGCTCTTCTTTGGCCTCCAGTCGCCATTGGCAGGTTTTGTGGGGATTCTCATCCTCTGGGTCCTGATCCTGGCTACCCTGATCCAGTTCTGGAAGATTTCCCGGGCCGCGGGGGCCCTCCTGATCCCTTATATCCTGTGGGTCACGATAGCCGCAAACCTGAACTACGCGATCATGGTCCTGAACCCCTGATTCCCGATCCCACCCCCTATTCTTATCTTCCATATCGTGCAATAACCCGGGAACAGTGATATGGGATGGACGTATACGAGTGCCAGATCTGCGGCCACGAATATAACCCGAAGCGGGGCGAACCCGAACAGGGCATCCGGCCCGGCATCCCGTTCGATGGACTTCCGGACACCTGGACCTGCCCGGTCTGCTGCGCTGAGAAGCGGCTCTTCAAGAAGATCGGCTGATCCTCTCCCCGTCCCCATCCCTCGCGGGTTCAGGAGGGAACCAATATGAGGGACGAGGGGTAACGTCACACCCGGTGCAGGTGGAAGAGATGGGTGTGGGGACGCCGAGGGGTATCATGAGGGTGCAGGGAAACGTTTTCAAGAGAATTGATTGCAGACAATTGTCTGTGATACATCCTGATCACCAGGATCAGGGGGCCATACCGTGACCGCCCGCGAGCTGCTGCCGGGCATCTTCGCGGTGGGGGCCATTGACTGGGACCGGCGGCTCTTCGACGAGCTGATCTCCCTCCCGGACGGGACCAGCCACAACTCCTACCTGATCCGGGGTTCGGAGAAGACCCTCCTGATCGACACCGTGGACCCCCCCTTTGCCCTGACCCTCTTTGACCACCTGGATTCCCTTGGCGTCACGGCCATCGATTACGTGGTGGCGAACCATGCCGAGCAGGACCACTCCGGGACTCTCGGGACCCTTCTCTCCCGCTACCCGATGGCACGGGTGGTGACCAATGCGAAGTGCCGGGACATGCTGAAGGACCTCCTCCAGATCCCTGACGACCGGTTCCTTGTGATCCAGGACCGGGAACAGCTCTCCCTGGGCAACCGGACCGTGGAGTTCCTGATCACTCCCTGGGTCCACTGGCCCGAGACCATGGTCACCTACCTGCACGGGGACGGGGTCCTCTTCTCCTGCGACTTCTTCGGTTCCCACTACGCGACGAGCGAGCTCTTCACGGACGATAACCCGACGGTATACGAGGCAGCGAAGCGCTACTATGCCGAGATCATGATGCCGTTCCGGTCTTCCATCCGGGAGAACCTCGAGAAGATCGCGCCCCTGGCCATCCGGATCATCGCCCCGAGCCACGGCCCCGTGTACCGGAAGCCGGAGTTCATCCTCGCCGCTTACCGGGACTGGGTCTCGGACCGGGTGGAGAACCGGGTGGTGATCCCCTACGTCTCCATGCACGGCTCCACGGCGGCCATGGTCCGCCACCTGGTGGATGCACTCATGGACAGGAAGATCCCGGTGCAGCCCTTCAATCTCACGGTGACAGACACCGGGGACCTGGCAAAGGCCCTGGTGGACGCGGCCACCCTCGTGGTCGCCACCCCCACCACCCTCTTCTCCCCGCACCCGAAGGCGATGTACGCGGTCATCCTCGTGAACCTGCTGCGCCCCAAGACCCGCTGGGTCACCGTCATCGGATCCTACGGCTGGGGAGGAAAGACCCTGCAGATGATCAAAGAGAACCTCCCCCACCTGAAGGCGGAGCTCCTGGAGCCGGTGATGGTGAAGGGTTTCCCGAGGGGGGAGGACATGGCCGCCCTGGACCGCCTCGCGGATGCCATCGCTGAGCGGCACCGCACCCTGGGCAGTCCGGAGGGAGGTGGCCCATGACCCAGCGGTACCAGGTGTACCGGTGCAGGGTCTGCGGGAACATGGTGGAGGTGACCCGCGTCGGCAGGGGCGAACTGGTCTGCTGCGATGTACCCATGATCCTCCTCCCGGAGCAGTCACACGAGGCCTACCACGAGAAGCACCGGCCGGTGGTGGAGGAACGGGATGGTTTCCTCCGTGTGATGGTGGGAGAAGTTCCGCATCCCATGGAGGACCGGCACTTCATCGAGTGGATCGAGGTGGTGACCGGGAGCGGGGTCTGCCGGAAGTACCTGCACCCGGGCGATCCATCCCGGGCAGATTTCCCGGGGGTCACCTCCCCCCTCAGGGTCCGCTGCTACTGCAATCTCCACGGGCTCTGGAAGGGCGAGTGAAATCCCCGCGGGAGCTCCCCGTTTCCCCCGAAGGTTCCATAACCCATGCCTGCGAATAGTTGAGGGAATGGGCATGGGGCAGACACTCACCGAGAAGATCTTCTCGGCCAGGTGCGGATCACCGGTCCGTGCCGGCGAGGTGGTGATGGCACCGGTGGACCGTGCCATGATCCACGACATCACCGGGCCGCTCGCAATCCAGAAGTTCCGGGAGATGGGAGGGATACGGGTCGCGGACCCGGAAGGCGTCGTGATCCTCTTTGACCACCAGGTGCCGGCCGATTCCATCGAGGCGGCCCAGAACCATGTCTTCATGCGGATGTTTGCCGAGGAGCAGGGGATCCGCAACCTGGACCTGCGGGAAGGCGTCTGCCACCAGGTGATGATGGAGAAGGGGTTCGCTGCCCCCGGCGAGATCGTCGTCGGAGCCGACTCCCATACCTGCATGTACGGGGCCGCGGGGGCGTTCGCCACCGGGATAGGTTCCACGGACATGGGCTTTGCCCTGAAGTTCGGTGCCCTCTACTTCCGGGTGCCGGAGTCCACCCGGGTGGAGGTCTCCGGGACCTTCCCGCGGCGCGTGGGGCCAAAGGACCTGATCCTCGCGATCACGGGTGATATCGGGGCGGACGGGGCCGCGTACCGGGCCATCGAGTTCGCGGGCGAGACGATCCGGGGAATGAATATGGCGGGGCGGATGACCTGCTGCAACATGGCCATCGAGATGGGCGGAAAGGCCGGCCTGGTGGCACCGGACCGGGCCACCTGGGAGTACCTGAAAGACCGTCGGCAGATGAAGCCGTTCCCGCTGGACGCTGACACTGACGCCGTCTACGCGGACAGGCGAGCGTACGATGTGTCGGACCTGGCTCCGCAGGTGGCGGTTCCCCACAACGTGGACCACGTGGTCGATGTCGGGGAGGTGGCGGGAACGCCCCTGGACCAGGTCTTCATCGGGTCGTGCACCAACGGCCGGTTCGAGGATCTGCGGGAGGCAGCCGACGTGCTGGGGGACCGGTCCTTCTCGGAGAAGGTCCGGGTCATCGTGATCCCTTCGTCGCGGGATGAGTACTTAAAAGCGCTCCGGGCCGGCCTTGTCGAGCGGTTCACGGTGGCCGGGGCCCTGGTCGAAGCCCCCTGCTGCGGGCCCTGCATGGGCGGGGCCTTCGGCCTGCTCGCGCCCGGCGAGGTCTCCCTCTCCACCTCCAACCGGAATTTCCGGGGGAGGCAGGGCTCTGCAGAGGCGAAGGTGTACCTCTGCTCACCGGCGACGGCCGCGGCGAGCGCCGTCAGGGGCGAGATCACGGACCCCCGGGAGGTGGGATAGTGCCAGGCAGGAAGACGGTGCAGAAGCGTACCATCGCCATGGCGAATCCTCCCCGTGTCTGGAAGTTCGGCAATGACGTGGACACGGACCAGATCATCCCGGGCAGGTTCCTGACCATCTACGACCCCCGCGAGCTGGCCCTCCATGCTTTCGAGGGCACGCGGGACGAGTTCGCCCGTCTGGCGAAGGAGGGGGACATTCTCGTGGCCGGGAGGAACTTCGGGTGCGGGTCCTCCCGGGAGCATGCCCCCCTGGCCCTGAAAGGAGCCGGGATACGGGTGATCGTGGCCGAGTCCTTTGCCCGTATCTTCTACCGGAACGCGGTGAACGTGGGGCTGCTCCCGCTCGTCTGCACGGATACCTCCGGTATTTCAGATGGTGAAGAGGCTGCGGTGGATACCGGGGGAGGGGTGCTCGTGGCCGGGAGCCGGAGCTACCCGCTGGGGGAGGTGCCCCGGTTCCTGCAGGAGATCGTGGCCGCGGGCGGCCTTGTCGAGTACGCCCGGGGCCTGGAGGAGGTGATGACATGCCAGAAAACCACACGGTCGCGGTGATCCCGGGGGATGGGATCGGACCGGAGATCATCGCAGAGGGACGGAAGGTGCTGGACGCCGCCGCCCACCGGTACGGGTTCGGGATAGAGTGGGTGGAGCACGACATCGGGGCCGAACGGTTCCTGGCCACGAAGCAGCTCCTGACCGATGACGACCTGGACAGCCTTTCGGAGGTAGCGGCTATCTACTTCGGTGCCATCGGCGACGAGCGTGTGCCGCCGGGGATCCTGGAGACGGGGATCCTGCTCCGCCTGCGCTTCGCGCTGGACCTGTACGTGAACCTTCGGCCGGTCCGGCTCCTGCCCGGTGTGGTAACACCGCTCGCAGGGAAGCGACCGGAGGATATCGACTTCGTCGTGGTCCGGGAGAACACCGAGGACTTCTACGTGGGGATCGGGGGCCGGTTCCGGGAGACCGACAGGCGGACCCTCACCGTGGAGCGGGAGCTGTACGAGCTCACGTTCTCCGTGGACGCGGAGTCGGACGCCGACGAGATCGCCTACCAGATCGGGGTCATCTCCCGCGAGGGTCCCGAGCGGGTCATCCGCTACGCCTTCGACCTGGCCAGGCGGCGGAGGAAGAAGGTCACCTCCGTGGACAAGGCCAATGTGCTCACGGAGGTGTACGGGCTCTGGCGCGAGGTGTTCACCGGTGTGGCCAGGGGCTACCCGCAGGTCACCTCCGAGTTCAACTTCGTGGACGCGGTCACCATGTGGTTTGTGAAGAACCCGGAGTGGTTCGATGTGGTGGTGACCCCCAACATGTTCGGGGACATCATCACCGACCTGGGGGCCATGATCCAGGGCGGTCTTGGTCTCGCCCCCGGCGGGAACATCAACCCGGATGGCACCTCCATGTTCGAGCCCATCCACGGCTCGGCCCCCAAGTACCGGGGCCTGGACGTGGCCAACCCCCTCGCCACCATCTGGGCGGGGTCCATGCTCCTTGACCACCTGGGAGAGCACGAAGCGGCGGAAGGGGTGCTCACCGCCATCGGGAAGTCGGTCACTGCCGGCGTCACCACCCGGGACATGGGCGGGGCGGCCGGCACCCGCCAGGTGGGGGACTGGATCGCGAAGGAACTCGCGAAGCGGTGAGGCGGGACCGGGGTTTCCCTCCAATTTTCTCTCCCATTCAGGTGTCGCACTTTTAGACAGGAGGGGGCGGAGCCCCCTCCCGGTCCCTCCCCCGTGAGGATAGTCAGCAGTACGGTGCATTCACCGGTGGAGGATATTTCTCCGGGAGAAAACCGGTGGGGGGTGCCCACGCGGCGGGGGCGGTGAGCCCCCGAGAGCGTCCCACCAGAAGTCACCCACCAGGAATAATCCTGATGATGATGCCGGGCCGGCAGGCATTCAGGAGAACGGGAGGATCCGCCTCATCGTTGAAAAAAATCACCATATTTATTACCCTCCGGTCCGGAGTCTGTAGTGGATACATCAGGGACGGAACGCCATGGCATCCCCGGTGGAGGATACCCGCAGCGGTCGCCGGGGATTCATGGCTCCCTCCCTGGAGGCCTGGCAATGACAACGCAACTCTTGAAGGATGTGAGCGGTCTCATCTCAAACTGGCAGCCCCGCAAGGTCTACCACTCCGCACCCCGGTACCTGGACGACCTGAAGAAGTTTGTGCAGGAAAAGATGGCACTGCCCCCGGCGCTCCGGTTCTCGGGGGGAAAAAAGACGGCTGTCGAGTTCGTGGACGGGGGCACCCTGGACTTCGGCGTGAACCGCAAGACCGCGGCTGCCACGGAATCCGTGGGTATCATCATGAAGCGGGACCTCCTGACGCTCCCTGACCTGAAGCTCCTCATGGCGCAGATCCAGCAGGAGGAGGGAAAGTTCAGCGAGGTGATCCTGCTCGTCCTGGGCGAGGTCAACGCTGACATGGAGGCCAAGCTGCACCACTTCCTTGATGGCAGGAAGTCGAAGACCACCTTCACGGTGATGAAGAAGTAATCCTCCTTTTTTTCGGTGAAATACCACGTCCGAGAGGGTAATCCATCTCTTTTCACAGAACAGGGAGGAGGGGAGGGACCCTGCTCCCCAAGGGAAACCTGTGATACCTTTCGATGGCTGTATCAGGGTCCCCCGGAAGATCTCCGGCTGGGCTCCTGTTATCTTCCGGAGGTCCCTTTCTTTTTCCCGATGGAAAACCCGAACACCAGTCCCAGCGCGGCCCCGAGAGCTATCCCGAGACCGATCTGGTTCACCATCATGCCGAAGAGAAGGCCCAGGGCGACACCGATGACCAGTCCAATTCCCGCAGTATTCTGCACCTGATCCATAGTGTCATTCGTCCTTCCTGGAGATGTTATTCTTATCGAGGAGTTCCTTTTCAGGGTATTCCTTCTCTTTACTCTGGATGTTCAGACGCGGTAGTTACCCCTCCCCCCGCCCCCGGGCCCGGTCCATGCAGGCGTTCAGCACCTGCTCCATGAGATCCAGTGCGCCCTCGATGCCTGCCAGCGGGCGGGCCCGGAGCTGGATCCTGCCCCGGAGCGGCAGGGTGATCCCGACAAAGGCACTCTGCGGGTGCACCATCCGCTCGTAGGAGGATCCCAGGATCAGGTCCGGCTGCTCCTGGTCGAGGATGGCCCGGATCTTCTCCAGGGAGGTCATCTTCGTGACAGGGAACCGGCTGGGTCCCGGCTCGTTCCTGCTGCCGATGGCCGCGATCCCGCAGTCCAGGTACGTGGTAAGCATCTCCGCGGCGTACACCGCGGGAGCGGACATCCCGAAGATGGCAACCGTCGGGGGATCGTGGCGGCGCAGGTACTTGTCTGCCACGTGCGTGATCCTCTCCTCTGCCCGCTCCGCCTCCCGTAACACCGGCTCCGGGTCGGAGCCGGGACAGGCC
>JAJRDA010000178.1 GCA_028678665.1 Methanomicrobiales archaeon
CGAGCACGCGGAGGGCGCTCTCCGAGAGCGGGGGCACGAAGATGCAGACCGGCGTTACCACCAGCCAGAGGAGCACCACCCGCAGGTCCCAGGGGATCCGGGCCGGGTCCAGCATCGCCAGCAGGACATCGTAGAGGTTGGGGCGGCCGGCCGGCACCCTACATCCCTCCCCGTCGCCCGGCCCGGCCCCGGAAGAGGGCCGCCGCCCCGAGAGCCCCTGCAGCCAGGAGGAACGACCCCTCCCACCCCATCCGCCACGGGCTGGTCGTGGGGGTGGTTCCGGGGATACGCGCCACTACGGCGTAGGTTCCGCTGTCGGTAATGTCGGCGATAAGCATCGCCCCTTCCAGCCGGGACGGGATCACCTCCCATCCTCCGTCCCGGTACCGGGCGATGCCGAGCGTAGCAGGATCGTGGGCCCGGAGCACCTCTTCCGGTACCGTAATGCGCAGGGTGCCGGGAGCACCAAGGGCGACCCCCGGCGGCGAGAGGGTGTAGGGCCCGGCCACCACCTCCCACCCCGCCGGGGCACCGAGGATATCCTCCCGGAGGATCCCCAGGTAGTCCACGCCGCTGGCCTCCACGCTTACCCGCCGGTCCGCGGAGGTGAAGGTGGCCACCGAGGGACCGGTGGGGGAGGCGGTCGCGTGAGTGGTGGTCACGGGTGTTCCCACGATCACCTCCTTGTTCAGCGCCAGGCTGCCGTCCACCGTGATCAGGATCCGGACCGTTCCGGCATCGATCCCATCGATGGTGAAGCTGAGCTGCGAATCATCCGGCCCCTTCTTCGTGCCCTTCAGCGTCAGCTTCGAGAGGATCTGGTCCCGGCCCGCGAGCGCGTCCCCTTCCAGCTTCAGGTAGTCGTAGGTGCCGGCATTCACCTTGTACGACTCGGTGTGGCTCATGATCCCGTTCTCCGAGTCCTTGGAGAGGCTGACTGTCGTGTTCCCTTTCTTCACCGAGAGTCCGGTCCAGACGGTGTTCTCGGTGTAGGCACTGATCTCCCCCTGCTCCAGGGTGATGGGCATGGCAAACTGCCGGGTGATGAACGCGAACGGCCCGCCGGGTGTGACGGCGAACCTCCCCTCGATGAGGAGCGAGAAGGTGGCACCGTCACGGAGGTCCTGGATCCCCACGTGGATTTGCTCACCTCTGTGGATCACGGACGGGCTCTGGGTGATGGTGACAGCCCCGCAGGCGGCCACCAGCGCGGCACAAAGGAGGAGCGCGGGGAGCAGCCGGGCGGAAAAGCGGGAGAGGGCTACCATCGGAATTTCCTGTATGAGGTTCACCCGGAGGATATAAAAAGGGTGCGAACAACGGCCGGCGGTGTGCCGGACCCCCTCAAAGCGCTCTTCAACCTCGAATCACTCTCTCCTCACGGGGGTGGGACCGGGAGGGGGGCAGTCCCTCCCGTCATCCCCTCCCGGTGAGGTCATTCACTCCCTACCCTGTTCCCGCATACCCGGCGAAACCCGAAGGGCCGGGTCGATATGCCTCCCGGGTTCCACAGTACGCCATATTTCTGGAATAAAGGGACAATCCCTGCCCTTCCGGGGGAGCAATCCTTTATAGGATCCCCGGAGGATCTCTATATATCGTATCCCCCGCCGGGGGCCTCCCATGAGAACCCGCATCCTCCTCTCCCTCACGATTCTCCTTACTGTTCTCCTTCTTCCCGCAGTCGTACTCCCGTCCGGTGCCCTCACGCTGGACGTGCACCCCAGCCAGGTCTGCCCGGGAGAAACGGTTTCCATCGACATCACCGGGCTTGCAGACGGGAGCACCTTCAACTACACCCTCACCTCCACGAACCTGGTCTCCACGGGCCTCCAGTGGTACAACCTGACCAACTTCAACTATCCCTTCAGCATATCAGATGGTCGTGTCTACATTGTCGGCAACAATGTAAACCTGATCAAGCTGGAAACGAAGATTGGAGGGCTCACGCAGAGCATCCAGGGGGTGGGCCCAGGCACTGTCACCCTGAACTTCCCCAAGGACATCACTGCGGCTGTCTATGACTATTACCGGATTAACTATGAGGTGACCAACACAGCCGTGCCGGTGACCATCACCTGGATCCACAACGGCACCAAGACGGGACCCGAGGATTCCACCACGACCTTCGGGATTACCGGGGCCAGCGCGGGCGACGTGAGGTGCCTGCTCTCGGTGAACGGTATCGTGGCGATGGACGAGGTGGTGACCATCTACTCCCCGTGTCCCCTGGGACCCGACCAAATAGACAGCGGGGGGGGCGTCATACCCACAGGAACCGGTGTTACCGGGACCCCGACAGTTACTCCCACCTCCAGTGTGACCACCACCCCGACCCCCATTACCGTGACCCCCACTCCGACGGTCACCGGCGGCGGAACGGCTGGTGGCAATGGTGACGGTTCCGGATCCGGCCGGGGAGAGCAATGGAGATGGGAATACCAGCCACCGGATATCCTGAAGTGGCTGGGGCAGGATACCACTGATGGTGGCCAGTACGGGACGCAGATATTTGGCGAAGGGGGGATCTTCCCCTGGGTGGTGCTGTTCGGGATCATCGTGCTGGTTGTTGCGGTGATCGCGATGATCTACATGAGAAGGAAGGAGGAGTAAACCCGGTGGTTCCCGAGTGACCGCGAAAACAATCCTTGTCACCGGCGGTGCAGATTTTATCGGGAGCAACTTCATCCACTCTCTTTTCCAGAACCGCAAAGGGATCCGTGTCCTCAACCTGGTCAGATAATGAACCTCCGGTACCTCCATTTTATCCTTCTCTCAGTGGTATTCCAGGCAGGTTGCCAAATCAGTCTGAAATACGCTGCCAGCCTTTTCGGTGA
>JAJRDA010000075.1 GCA_028678665.1 Methanomicrobiales archaeon
GTCGGAGGTAAGGGCATCCGCCTCGTCCAGGAAGAGGATCTTGAAGGTGGCCCCGGCGAGCGGCGTGGTCCGGGCAAACTGCTTGATCTGGGTGCGGACCACGTCGATGCCGCGCTCATCGGAAGCGTTCAGTTCCCGGAAGTTCATCTGCCAGGAGTCGCCGTAGAACTCCCGTGCCAGTGCCACGGCCGCGGTCGTCTTCCCGACGCCCGCAGGCCCGGTGAAGAGGAGGTGCGGCATGGAGCCGCTCCGGACATAGGAGCGGAGACGGTCCACGATCTCCTTCTGCCCCACCATCTCCTCCAGCCGCTGGGGCCGGTACTTCTCGATCCAGATGCTGTGGTTCTCCTCCATCGTTCCCTCCTGATCCCTCCCGGGAGGCGCGGCCGCGGTGGTCAGCTATAAACGGCGCCGGGAAGAGATATAATGGGTGTGGAAGTGTCCTCCCGCCGTCCTGCCGGAGACCCGGCCGGAGAGAGGGGGGGCAGCGTCATTTCAAAGGATATCGGTGTGATCCCAGATTATTGTATCACCACGGGGTGTGCAAGTGCCGGACTGCGTGCGGGGGGGACATCGTGAGCGGGAGCCATGCGTGGCTCTTCGCCGGCGAGCTCCACCGGACACGGTACCGGTGTGCGGAGGAGGAGGGATCCGGCCAGGCACCGGCCGTGCTCACACCCACCGGACTCTGCTGCCACAGGCTCTTTCTCGTGGGGGCCCTCCTGGAGGTTGAGGGGAAACCCGGCGAGATGCTGCAGGCCAGGGTGGCGGATCCCACCGGGGCCTTCACGCTGAAGGCCGGGAGGAGCGAGGCAGGCGCGACCGCAGCCCTCTCGGAGATCACCCCCCCGGCCTTTGTGGCCGTGACCGGAACACCCCTTCTCCTGGCGCAGGCCCGGACCGCGCGGTGCCAGGTGGTGCCCGCAGGGATCCGGATCGTCACCCGGGAGACGCGGGACGCATGGGTCATCCGGACCGCAGTGGCGACGGTCGGCCGGCTGGAGATGCTCGCAGCGGCGCTCGCAGGCAGTGATGCTCCCGAAACGGCGACGGCCTCGCTTCGGGAGTACCGGCTGGGCACCCCGGACCTGGCCGAACTGGGCCTCATGGTACAGGCGGCACTGGAAAGCATCAGGCCAGTGTCCATCCCGATAGCCGCGCCGCCTGATCCCGTGGATGCAGTCAGGGAGGCGATGGCAGCCCGCGGCCCGAAGGCGCTGGTAGCCCTGGAGGAGATCCTGGCAGACGGTGCCGCCCGGGGCCTTGACCGTGAAGCCGTGCTCTCGGCCCTCTCAGCGCTCATGGAAGAGGGGGACTGTTACATGCCCCGGAAGGGATTCTACAGGCTGGTGTGAGGGGTGCACCTCAGGTTCCTGGACCGGTGGCCTGCCGCCGTGGTGGAAGGATCGCAGCGGGTGCTCGTCATTGCGGATCTCCACTTCGGCATCGAGTCGGACCTGGCCGCCCACGGGGTCCATATCCCCAGCCAGAGCCGGGCACGCCTGGAGCGGGTGAAGGACTGCATCGGGGCCGCAGGCGCGGACCTGCTGGTCCTTCTGGGTGACGTGAAGCACCAGGTGCCAGGCACCAGCCGTCAGGAGTTCCGGGAGATCCCCCAGATCCTGCATGAGCTGCGGGAGGTGGCGGACCTGCGTGTCGCGCCCGGTAACCACGACGGCGGGATCGGGCGGTTCCTCAAGGAGGGTGAGCTCCTGCCGGTCCGCGGGGCCCTCATCGACGGCGTGGGGTACCTCCACGGCCATACCTACCCGGCGCGGGACCTCCCGGGCCACCCCCTGGTTATCGGCCACCACCACCCCATGGTGGCCCTCCGGGACGAGGTGGGATGTGCCCTCCGGGCCGGTGCCCTGCTCCTGGCCCCGGCGAGCACCCCGTGCCTCCGTCAGGAGGATGGCGGGGATGCGCCCGCGACGAGGGTGCTCGTCATGCCCGCCTTCAATGAGCTCTCGGGGATCGATCTCCAGCAGCTCCGGGGGAAGAACCTGGGACCCCTCTCCCGGTGCATGGACTTTGACGCAGCGGAGGTGTACCTGACCGATGGGACCTACCTCGGGACCGCCGGTTCCCTCCGGCCCGAATGACATCCTCCGGCTCCTGGACCCCCGGATCCGCGGGTCCGTGGACCGCCGGGGGTGGACGGTCCTCTCTGATGCCCAGGAGCAGGCCATCCCCCTCCTTCTCAAAGGGAAGCACCTGATCCTGATCGCCCCCACGGGCACCGGGAAGACCGAGTCGGCCATGCTCCCGGTCTTCCACGAGCTCCTCCGGGAGGAGGGGAAAGGGTTCCGGGCGCTCTATATCACTCCCCTGCGGTCCCTGAACCGGGATATCCTGGCCCGGATGGAGTGGTGGTGCGGGGTGCTGGGCCTCCGGGCCGGCGTCCGTCACGGTGACACCCCCCAGTCGGAACGGAGGAAGCAGGTGCTCCATCCCCCCGACCTCCTGGTCACGACACCCGAAACCCTCCAGGCCCTCTTCATGGGGAAGCAGCTCCGGAAACACCTGGCCGGCGTCCGCCACGTGATCGTGGACGAGATCCACGAGCTGGCAGGGTCCAAGCGGGGGGCGCAGCTCTCCGTTGCGCTGGAGCGGCTCACCCGGTACGCGGGGGAGTTCCAGAGGGTAGGTCTCTCGGCCACGGTGGGGAATCCCGGGGAGATCGCCCGGTTCCTCTGCAGCGACCGGCCCTGCAGCGTGGTGGAGATCCCGGTCACCCCTTACCTGGAGATCGGCGTGCACTATGCCGGGGAGGAGTTCCGGGGGCAGGCCCGGGCGGTGGGGGACTGCCTGGACCGGTTCCCGTCCACACTCGTCTTTGTCAACACCCGGGTGACGGCGGAAGCCCTGGGGCACCAGCTCTACGAGCGGGGGGACGTGGAGGTGCACCACGGGTCGCTCTCGAAGGAGGTGCGGATTGATGCCGAGGAGAGGTTCAAGAAGGGGGAGATCCGGGCCCTCATCGCCACCTCCTCCATGGAGCTCGGGATCGACATCGGCCACGTGGAGCACGTGATCCAGTTCGGGTCGCCCCGGGAGGTGGCACGCCTGGTCCAGCGGGTGGGGAGGGCAGGCCACCGGCTCCACGCCATTTCCCGGGGTACCATCATCGCCACCGGGTTCGATGACCTGCTGGAAGCGCTCGTCATCACCCGGATGGCGAAGGCCAGCCAGGTGGAGGAGGTGGTGCCGCACCGGAACGCGGCGGACGTGCTGGCCAACCAGGTGGCTGCTCTCGCCGTGGAATACGGCGAGATCACCCGGGCGCAGGTGCGGGAGATCCTGGAGCGCACCTCCTGCTTCGCGGGGGCAGGGCCGCTCCTTGACGACGTGATCGCCCAGATGGAGTCCCACCGGCTGATCCGGGTGGACGGCGACCGGATCATCCGCACCCTCCGGGCACGGAAGTACCTGGCCGGCAACCTCTCCATGATCCACGACGAGCGGAAGATCGGGGTCTTTGACATCGTCTCCCGGCGCTACGTGGCCACCCTGGATGAGTCCTTTGTCGTGGGATGGGTGTACACGGGGGCGGTCTTCATCGCGAAGGGGCAGCTCTGGCGTGTGCTGGAGATCAGCCCCGAGCGGCTTGTCGTCGAGCCGGCGAAACGGGTGGAGGGGGAGATCCCCTCCTGGGAGGGAGAGCAGATCCCGGTGCCGCTTGCCGTGGCCCGGGAGGTGGGGGCGCTCCGGCGCACCCGGCGGCTTGGCGATTACCCGGCGGACCCGGGAGGGATCGCGTATGCCGAACAGTTCCTCTCCCGCATGGACCGGCTGGAGGCGCCGGTGCCCCACGACCGGCGGGTGACGGTGGAGGGTTCCGACGAGGGGGTGGTGGTGAACCTCTGCGCCGGCCACAAGGCCAACGAGGCCATTGCCCGGGCGCTCTCGGTCCTCCTCTCTGCCCGGTACGGCACCACGGTGGGGATTGAGGTGGGAGCCTACCGGTTCCTGCTCCGGCTCCCGGGCAAGATCGGCGTCCGGGAGGTGAAGGAACTGCTCCTCTCCCTGGACCCCGCCCACCTGGAGGGCATCCTCTCCCTGGCCCTGAAACGTACGGCCCTCTTCAAGTGGAAGCTGGTGCAGGTGGCCAAGAAGTTCGGGGCCATCGACCCGGACGCGGACTACGAGCGGTTCAGCCTCCACCGGCTCATCGAGCTCTTCGAGGGCACTGTCATCGCCCGGGAGGCCTACCGGGAGCTCTTTATCGATTACATGGACGTGGAAGGGGCTGCAGGTGTACTGCGGGAGCTCCGGGAGGGCGGGGTGGAGGTGGTGACCGCCCGGCTCTCCCCGCTGGGGAGCGAGGGTATCTTCTCCTCCCGGGACCTTATCCCGCCACCGGTCCCGGACCAGGCGGTGCTGGGGACGCTGCGGAACCGGCTGGAGAAGGAGGAGGTGATCCTCTGCTGCCTGCACTGCCACCAGTGGCGGTCCCGGGTCCCCGTGGCCCGGGTGGAGGAGCGGCCCCAGTGCCCGAAGTGCAGCGCCCGCCTGGTTGCAGCCCTCAAGCCCTGGGAGGAGGAGCTCTGCGCCATTGCCCGGAAAAAGCAGAAGACCGAGGAGGAGAAGGCCATCGCAGCGAGGATGCTGAAGAACGCGAACATCGTGCTTTCCAGCGGGAGAAAGGCGGTAATCGCCCTCGCCGCAAAGGGGGTGGGGCCGGAGGCCGCGTCCCGGATACTCGCCACCATGACGGAGGGGGATGCTTTCTACCGGGAGATACTGAAGGCTGAGCGGAACTACGTCCGGACCCACCGGTTCTGGCAGTAGCGATATTCATCGTATCTCAGGAATGGGGGGGGTCGGATCGTCGGGTTTCTGTCCCCTTCCCATCTGCAGGATCGGACACCGCGGCACGAAAGATACAGGCCGTGGCGATTATCCTGATCGGGGGAAGGCGGACGGGAGGGGGCAGAGCCCCCTCCCGGTCCCACCCCAGTGAGGATAGGCCCTTCTGATGTTTTCCATAGGTTTTCGGATTTCTGAAAACGAAAACAGAGCGTCAGGGGAAATTGGTAATGCCGTCACCCGAACCCTGCCGTCCCTGCCGGTTCCGTCATCCTCCGGTTCAGTCGAAACTCACCCCGGGGCTCATCCGCACGAGGATCCCCGAGAGCATCGAGAAGATCCCGAAGATGAAGACAAAGAGCCCCAGGGCCAGGAGCAGTGGTGCGGCTGCCCGGATGTCCATGACAAGGAGAATCATACCGAAGGCCACGTTCATGATGCCGCTGACCGCGATGACCCCCTGGTATTCCTGCAGGTCACCGGAGAAGGCCAGGCTGAATTCGAATATCCCGGTGAGAAAGAGCCAGCCGGCGAGGCCGAAGAAGAACATCGGGTCCTGGAGGCTGGTGGAGACCATCATGGCCCCGCCGGCCATGAGGGAGAGGAGGAATAAAAGGAGGGTCCCCTTCCGTCCCCGGTCCGAAGGTTCGGTGGCGAGGGCGATCATGGCGGTCAGCATGGAGAGAAAGATGAGGACGAGGCCGATGGCGGCGGTCCCCCCGCCGGGGAGAATCGCCGGCGTGACCACCGCCATGAGGCCGAAGACGATACCGATGCCCCCACGGAGGAGGAGGCCGTTTCCCTGATACACATGCCGTCCCTGCGCCATCCGGACCCGCTCTCACTCCGGAGTGTCCATGAGACAGCTCATAAGGGTTGTGGTCCCTCCCCCCTTTCTCCGACGGTGGTGCCCCGGGGAACCCCCACCTTTCTCAGTCACCCCGCCGACCGCACCGGGACTTGGGGGGCAGGTCCTGCACCACATGAAGGGATGAAGGCCTGCCAATGCTCCTATGGGGGCAGGCCGGAGGAGGAGGATGGTCCAGACCAGGATGAGGTATTCCCGTCCTTTGGTGCCGCTCACCGGTGAAAGAGCACTACTTTTATGCCTTCAGTGGCAGAACGTTATGAGCGCGAGGGTTGCCAGGCCAGGTCAAAGGCGCAAGATTCAGGTTTTGGTTCACACTGGCGCGCAAGAAATCGAGGGCGTGGGTTGCCAAGCCCGGTCAACGGCGCCGGCTTCAGGGGCCGGTCTCGAAGGAGTTCGGGGGTTCAAATCCCTTCCCACGCATCCATCTTTCTCCCAACACCCTGATCCCCAGCTTCGGAGAACTTCCCATCCATAGTCCCCGGGATGCACGAGAACCAGGGAGAGGAATGTATATAAATTATCTTTATGATAGTACCAATCATGGCAGGATCCTGCCCAGAATATGGCACAGAACGTCCGGTCCCGGAAGCTGAGAGGTACCCGGAATGCGGGGTGAGAGTATAGAATCCCTCTCAAGTTCCCAGGAGATATCAAGAAATGAGATCATTGTCTCGTATCTCGCATCGGCACTCTTCCCATTGCTGGGTATCCCGTTATCCCTGTATTTCCTTTTTAAGGGCAGGATTTTTCACTTCATCGGCATCGCAGTGGTCACGCTGTTCATGTTCATCCTCTGGGTGCTCTTTTATTACCGGTACGGCAGTCAGTTGAACCTGATAGGGAGCCTCATCTAAAGGTTGTTCCCTGCCGGAAGGATCATCCCTCCTCTTCCTTCCCCGGCTCCACGATGGCCTTCACCCGTCCCACGCGGCCATCCGTGAGCCTCACCTTGATCCCGTGGGGGTGGGAGCCGGATCCTGTCAGGATCTCCCGGACGGCCCCCCGCATTGTCCTGCCGCTCCGCTGGTCGCCCTTGGTGACGATATCGACCATCATGCCCGGCCGGATGGCGGCACGGTTCCGGGGATCCTTTCCGGGTTCCATTGCGTCCTCCGTTGCTCGCTCGGCCCTATACTTCTCACCTAGGTGTCGATACACCTCAATGGATTGCTGATCATCACAGGTGGAAGGGAAGTGCCCGGCCCTCCTTCCCTGACACCTGAGGGAACCCTCTAGACCTCGCGGGCCACCACGAGCCGCCATTCTGTCCCGTGGAGCCCGGTTGTTGCCCAGACCGCTTCCTTCCTGACGGGAGAACCACCGCCGCCCGGGGTGAAAGTGTATGTGCCGCTTCCCGCCGGTTCGACCGTTACCCGCGTGGCAAGCGCCACCAGCTCGGGGTAGTCGGCGAAGACCGGGTCCGTGAGCATATTACGGCCGACGAGATCGCCCGGATCGCGGTCATAGATCAGGCGCCCGTTGGTGTCGGTCACCCAGGCCGTGTAAGGGGTGCCCGCGAGCGCACGGTCGGCCTGGTCAGCTAGCAACCACTGCGGATCGACCAGGACCGAGACCAGTCCCAGGTATACCCCCGTTTCATCCATCACCGGCCACCGGATCGAGACAGCGTCGAACCCCTCGGCTGCCGGAAAGACCGGGGACATGAGGGGCCTCTTCTCCTGCAGGGCCTGCCGGTTGTGGCTCTCGTTCCCGACATACACCCCGACCGCTCCCCAGTACTTCTCGGGCATCACGGCCGCGATCCGGCCTTCCGCCGAGATCGTAACGGCATCCTCCGCGAGCGGCAGGGAGGCCGCGAGCCGTGCCAGCGTGGCGTTCGCTTCCGGACCCGCGATGCCGGTGCGGCCGAGGTCTGCCGCTGACGATGCGAGGGCGCCATCCATTCCCTGCAGGGTGGTGTTCACACCGGTCGTGAACCGGTCGAGCGCGGCTGAAAGATCTGTGATCTTCGACCCTTCTTCGGGGCGGGTGCCCGGGCCGGTGCAGCCGGCCGCAAGAATCACTGCCAGCATTCCTGTAACAACCAGGAAGACAAACGCGGATCTCATGCAGAGCGATGGGGATACCGGCTGATAAATGAGCCGGTTCTCAGGGATCTCCCCTGATCACCCGGTATCCGGCCTCACCGAGCACCAGTTCCACGCACAGGTCCCAGGCTGCGTCGCTCTCCTCTGAGATCGGCCCGATCCGTTCCTCCCAGAACCGCGCAAGTGAGGGGTCCTCAGCGCTCAGGTGCCGGCTCCCCATCACCCGCCCGGCCTGCCGTCCCTGCCGGTCCAGGATCAGGAGCCTCCAGCACTGGAACTCCCTGCAGATGTCCGGGCGGGTGGCATGCACGATGCAGCATACCCGGTCGTGGGCCGGATCATCCCGGAGGAACGGGCACGCCTCCGGTTCCCTCTCAAAGATGCTCCGGTCAGAGAAAAGATGGATCTTGTCCGGGTCCACGGTGACACGGGTCACGTCGCCCGAATACCGGTTCACGAGCGAGTACTCGAATTTCCCGTGGTCCTCCCGGATGGAGTGGACCAGCCCCAGGTGGCTGCAGCACTCCCCGCAGATCCGGCACCGGAACGTCATCTGCCCGTCACCTTCCCTTCCTCCTTCCCATTGTCTCTCCTCCATCACCCCAGATAATCCCACTGTTCCGGAGAAGAGGCGGGGAACGATATA
>JAJRDA010000076.1 GCA_028678665.1 Methanomicrobiales archaeon
GGCGTCCCGGGCGCCCGCCTCCATGAGAAGCCCTATCGCGTGGGCCACCACCTCGCCCGTGACGTCGTCCACGTTCGTCTCCAGCACGTCCACCCGGTCCCCGGCCGGGTCCCCGGGGGTATCCAGCAGGAGGGCCCGGAGCACGTTGGGGGTGCCCTCCGGATCCATGCTCCCGGCCCCGTATCCTGTCGCCAGGATCCGGGCCGGCTCTGCCCAGAGGGGGGGCAGGGTGGCAAACTCGGAGAGGAGGGCAGCACCCGTGGGGGTGCAGAGCTCCCCTTCCTCCTGCCCGGAGACGGCCAGGAGAGAGGATGCGGCCAGGATCGCAGCCGTTGCGGGGCTAGGCACCGGGAGGGTGCCGTGCGATCCCCGGACCATGCCGCTCCCCAGTGCAACGGGCCGTACCGCGACCCCGTCGGGATCCAGCAGGTGGAGGGCGGTGCAGGCCCCCACCACATCGGCGACGGCGTCATCGGCTCCCACCTCGTGGAAGTGGACCACGCCCCCGTGCACCCGGGCCTCGGCATCGTGGATCCGCCGGAAGACCCGGATCGCCATCTCCTTCGCCGGCGCAGGGGCATCCGCCTCCCTGACCCGGGCCTCCACCTCCTCCAGGGTCCGGTGGCCCTTCCCGGCCCGGGTCCGGACCAGCAGCGCCCGGATGCCGGCCCGGTCCACCCCGGTGACGTCAGGTTCCCCCACCACCGAGGCCATGGCCCGGATCACCGGGGCCCGGTCCGGCAGGAGCGAGAGAAGGGCACCCGTGACCATGTCACCCGCCGCGCCATGGAAGGGATCGAAGAGGAGGACGCGCATCCGTCACCAGTACCTATAAGTCCCCTCATAGGAGACCATTAAGGTAATGCCTGAGATCTACCTGAAGGTCGACTCCGCCTATCCCGAGGACCAGGGAGCCGGGAAGGTGCGCCTGGATCCCGATACCATGCTCCAGCTCCGGCTCTCACCCGGAAACATCGTGATCCTGGAGGGGAAACGCCGGACCGTGGCCAAGGTCTGGCGCTCCATGGTCTCAGACTGGCACCAGGGAAAGGTACGGGTGGACAACTTCACCCGGGCCAACGCGGGGGTCTCCATCGGGGACCGGGTCCGGATCCAGCCGGTGGAGGACGAGATCGAGGCAAAACGGGTGGTCCTGGCCCCGCCCGAGGACATGCCCCGGCAGATCCCCATCAACTACCAGGGAGCCGCACACCGGCTCATCGATTTCCCGGTGGCGAAGAACGACCTGGTGCCCATCCAGGCGGGGCTCCCGTTCATGCAGCCGCAGCTCGTTGCCTTCAAGGCGGTGGTGGTGGAGCCCGAGCAGGCGGTGATCATCACCAAGAACACGCAGGTGGAGTTCTCGGACAAGCCGGCGGCGGGCTTCGAGGGGCTGAAGCGGATCAGCTACGAGGACATCGGGGGTCTGAAGGACGAGCTCCAGCGGGTGCGGGAGACGATCGAGCTCCCCATGCGCCACCCGGAGCTCTTCCGGAAGCTGGGGATCGACCCGCCCAAGGGGGTGCTCCTCTACGGTCCTCCGGGAACGGGCAAGACCCTGATCGCAAAGGCGGTGGCGAGCGAGAGTAAAGCCCACTTTATCCCCATTGCAGGTCCGGAAATAATCTCAAAATATTACGGGGAATCCGAGCAGCGGCTCCGGGAGGTCTTTCAGGAAGCGGAAACAAACGCCCCCTCCATCATCTTCATCGACGAGCTGGACTCCATCGCCCCCCGGCGGGAGGACGTGACGGGCGAGGTGGAACGGCGGGTGGTAGCCCAGCTCCTGACGATGATGGACGGCCTGGAGGAGCGGGGGCAGGTGGTGGTGATCGGGGCAACGAACCGGGTGGACGCCATCGACCCGGCGCTCCGCCGGCCCGGCCGGTTCGACCGGGAGATCGAGATCGGGGTGCCCAACGAGGTGGACCGGGCCGAGATCCTCCGGATCCACACCCGGGGCATGCCCCTTGCAGCCGACGTGGACCTGGTCCGGCTCTCCCACCAGACCCATGGGTTCGTGGGGGCGGACCTGGCCGCCCTGGCCCGGGAAGGGGCCATCCGTGCCCTCCGGCGCTATCTCCCTGACATCGACCTGGACGCCGACGAGATCCCCCAGGAGGTGCTGGACACGATGCTGGTCTTCTCCGCCGATTTCCGGGACGCCCTCCGCGACGTGGGTCCCAGCGCCATGCGGGAGGTGCTCCTGGAGGTCCCCCACGTGCGGTGGGACGACGTGGGCGGCCTGGACGCCGAGAAGGAGGAGGTCCGGGAGGCGGTGGAGTACCCCCTCACGAGACGGGAACGGTTCGAGAGCCTGGGGATCGAGCCCCCGAAGGGTGTCCTCCTCTACGGCCCGCCGGGCACAGGGAAAACCCTGATCGCCCAGGCGGTGGCCACCGAGAGCGGCGCCAACTTCATCCCGGTCCGGGGCCCCCAGCTCCTCTCCAAGTGGGTGGGGGAGTCGGAGCGGGCGGTCCGGGAGGTCTTCAAGAAGGCCCGTCAGGTGGCCCCGGCCATCATCTTCTTCGACGAGCTGGACGCCCTCGCCCCCTCCCGGGGTTCGGATATGGGCACCCACGTGCTGGAGAGCGTGCTGAACCAGATCCTGACCGAGATCGACGGCCTGCTCGAGCTCCGCGGGGTCGTGGTCATGGGGGCCACCAACCGGCCGGACATCGTGGACCCGGCACTCCTCCGGGCAGGCCGGTTCGACCGCCTCGTGTACATCGGCGAACCTTCTGAGGGAGACCGGGCACGGATACTCTCGATCCATACCCGTTCCATGCCGGTGGAGGGATCCGCGCTGGATGCCGTCATTTCGGCCCTCCAGCCGCTCACCGACTCCGCGCTGGAGGACCTGGGGGAGAAACTGGGGAAGGACAGGATTGTTGCATCTGGCGAGATCGCGGCCGCGGCAGAGGGGCTTGCCCGCCAGGGGGAGGGAAAGATCCTCTCCCGGAAACGGGTCCTGGATCTCCTCTCCGCCCGGCACCTGGCGGTGGAAGATCCGTCCCGGGACACCCTGATCGCCACCCTGGCCAGGGCGACCCCCGGTTACGTGGGGTCAGACCTGGACGCCCTCTGCCGGGAGGCGGGGATGCTGGCCATGCGGGAGGGGGCTCCCGCCGTCTCAGAGAAGCACTTCGAGGCGGCAAAGGCCAAGATCCACCCCACCATGAACGAACGCTCCCGCGACTACTACCGCAGGATCCGTGAGCACTTCAAGGGCGGTCTCCCGATTGAGGTCCAGCCCCCGGAGTACGCGTAAGCATCGGATATCAGTACCTCATCATCCATCCTTTTTCCCATGGCAGGGTTCAGTATTCGCGTACTGCCACTGAGACGCTCTCGGGGGCTCACCGCCCCCCGCCGCGTGGGCACCCCCCGCCGGTTTTCCGCGGCATGAAGATCATCCCGTGTCATCCGATGGATCGGCTCTCCTCACGGGGGTGGGGCCGGGAGGGGGCCTGGCCCCCTCCTGCACCATGTCGTTGTCAGACCGCCGCATAGATCCAGAAAAACCGCAACTCGAACCACCCTCCCAGGGGAGAGTGATTTTCCCGTGAATTGCCCCCGGTTTCCCCGGAGAAGTATTATCACTCCCCGTGACAACATCCATCCTGAGTGAATCCCCCTGTGAACACGAAGGAAGCAAAGCCCCCCGCACCCAGCGACCAGTCCCGGCGCGCCACCGGCATGGCCGGCCTCGACAATGTCCTGGATGGAGGGTTCCCCCGGGGCACCACCATCCTGATCCTGGGTTCTCCCACCTCGGGTCTGGAGCTGATGGCCCGCCAGTTCTGGGAGCAGGAGGCGGGCGGCACCTACCTGATCCTGGATGCGGAACCCGATGCGGGGATGGTGGATGCCCGGCACCTGCCCCCGGACCGGCTCGCCACCATGATGAAGGGGGACCGTGTGGTTATCGATTCTCTCTCCACCCTCGTGAAGAAGTACACCATCGAGATCACCATCCAGTTCATGACGATCTGCTCCCGGGATACCCGCAAGCGGGATTCCAATATCCTCTTCCTCTGCTACAAGGACGTGCATGATCCCACGGAAATGGCCCGCATCATCCGGGCTGTGGATATCGTGCTGGAACTGGGAGAGATTGTATCAGGAACGGATTCCGTTCACGTCATGTCCATTAAAAAGAACCGGGGCCAGCAGGTGCCTGAGGAGGGTATCCCCTACCTGATCACCGCCAAAGGCCTGGAACCTTCGACGACCCGGCGGGTGAAGTAGGGGCAGGGAACTCCACCCGGATCTCCCGGGTGGCCTCCACCATCGCCTTCAATTTTCCGAGCGCAGCTTCCCGGGAGAGCATCCGCAGCCCGCAGTCCGGATCGATGAGCATCTGATCCGGATTCATGACCTCCAGGCCCGCCTGGATCCTTTTTTTCACCACCGATACCTTCTCCACGGCAGGATCCGAGGAGTCGATGCACCCGAACCCGATCAGCTTCTCCCCCAGGTCCTTCCGGGAGAGGACCTGCAGGTTGTAGGAGGTGCCCGAGAACTCGAAGTCCAGGACCGCCACCGGCATACGGAGCAGGTCATCGATGATATCCGCCAGGGTCCCGCAGACGTGCAGGCAGAGGGGCACCTGCACGACCGAGGACATCACCTCGATGGCCCGCTTCCCTGCCTCCAGGTCCGCGGTCCCTGTGGAGAAGATGGGCTCATCGATCTGAAGCAGGGTGATCCCTGCCTCCTGGAGGGCCTTCGCCTCGACGGCCAGGGCCTGGGCCAGATCCAGCGCCAGGTCGGCCCGGTCCCGGTACGCCGGCGTCGCGATCTGGAGGCCGTGGGCCAGGGTGGTGGGCCCGGTGAGGATACCCTTCACGAACCGGTGCCGGCTCCGGGCGTAGACGGTATCAGGCACCGTGATGGGCTTTGCCGCCGGCATCACCTTGGAGACCACCCGCCGGTCCCGGATCCCGGGCAGTGCCCGGGCAAAGACCTCGATCATGTCCCCCCGGACCTGCCCGTCCGAGATGATGTCGATCCCTGCCGCCAGCTGGTCCGAGACGGCGGTCTCCACCGCGCCACGGAGCGGGTCCAGGAGGGAGCGTAGCGACGGCGACCGTACCACCGGGTAGGAGCCGACCACTGTCGTGGGCAGGAGCTTGTGGATGATCGTCATGGCACGAGCCGGTGCCGGTCCCGGGGGAAGAGCACGGCCTCCCGGATATTCTGCAGGTCCAGCATCGTCATCACCAGCCGCTCGGCACCCAGGCCCCAGCCGGCATGGGGCGGCATGCCGAACCGGAACGGGTTCAGGTAGAACTCGAAGGACTCGGGTTTGAGGCCCTTGGACCGGATCTGTGCTGCCAGCAGATCGTACTGGTGCACCCGCTGGGCCCCGCTGGAGAGCTCCATCCGGGGGTGCATCAGATCAAACGCACGGCAGAACTCCGGCCGGTCGCTGTACGGCATCGCGTAGTAGGGCTTGATCGCCGTGGGCCAGTCAACGATGAAGTAGTGGGTGCCCATCTCCTCGCCCAGGGCCTTCTCTGCCGCAGCCCCGAAGTCGTCCCCGAACTTCAGGGGTTCCCCGGTCCTCCGGGCCGCAATCTCAATCGCGTCGGTGTAGGGGATCCGGGGAAACGGGGTGGCCGGCACCTCCAGCTCCTTCTTCAGCCAGGAGAGGGGTTCCGCGCAGGTCTCTCCCACCTTCCGGTACACGGCCGCCACCAGCTCCTCCAGGAGGCGCATCACGTCCTCCTGGTCGGCAAAGGAGACTTCCACGTCGATGGAGGTGGCCTCGTTCAGGTGCTTTGTCGTGTTGTGCTCCTCGGCCCGGAAGATGGGGCCTATCTCGAACACCTTCTCGAAGCCCGCCGCCATCATCATCTGCTTGTAGAGCTGCGGGGACTGGTTCAGGAAGGCCTCCTTATCGAAGTACGCCACCGGGAAGAGCTCGGTCCCGCCCTCGGTGGCGGCCGCCACCAGCTTGGGGGTCGTGATCTGCACAAAATCCCGTTCCCAGAGGAACTCGGATACGGCCTGCAGCACCATGGACCGGATGAGAAAGACCGCCGTCACCCGGGGCCTCCGGACGTCCAGGAACCGGGCGTCCAGGCGTGTATCCAGTTCTGCCGGCACCTTCTCCACCACGTCCAGGGGGAGGGGTGTCGCGCAGGGGCTCACCAGCTCCAGCACTTCCGGTGTTACCTCCCGTCCCCCCGGCGCCTTGTCGATGGCCTTCACCGGCCCCCGTACCCGCACCACCGACTCGCGGCTTATGATGGCGAGCGCTGCCAGCACTCCCGCCGGCGCCTTCTTCCGGTTCACCGTCACCTGCAGGATCCCGGTCCGGTCCCGGAGCAGGAGGAAGGTGAGGCCCCCCAGGTCCCGGAGCTCGTGGATCCAGCCGATGACCTCGACGTTCGCAGACGCAGGCGTGACGGAACGGATGGGGGTATGCATCGGATCCCTCTCTTGTCCCTCTAAGGTGAGCCCGGAAGGTAAAAGGTGTTGGGATGCGGGGGATCACTCATCGATGGGTGATCCGCAGCCAGATCAGGTAGACGCCCGCAGCGATGACCAGGATGAAGTACAGGGAAGTGAAGATCGGGATGTACTCGTACGAGAACCACCGGTTGATCACGTCCTGGATGGCCAGGTACAGCTGGAGCGTGGCAATGAGGACGATCAGGAGGATAATGGCATAGAGGCCCTGCACAAGCTGGCTGTCATGGTAGAGCAGGTTTTTCTTACTCCCTGTTCCGCCACCACCCGCCTCCTCCTTCAGGGTCCCGCTCCCGGCGGGCTCCTCTGTTCCGTTACTTCTGTCAGTCATCGGGATCTCCTCACAAGGATTGCCACCGCTGCCACCGCCACCATGGCAAGAAGCCCTTCAAACCCGGGCGTCATCCTGGCATCAGCATACCCTTCCGGGATTGGCGTGGGAAACGGTGTCTCTGCAATGAACTGGGTGGTCTCGATGCTTCGGGAGAGGAACCGCTCCCCTTCCCCGAGGGTGGTACCGGGCCGCAGCAGCACCCTGCCCTCCCCGCGCTTGACGATCACCTGGTCCTTCCAGAGGAGCACCTCCACCACGTAGTTGTACTGGTCCGGGACCGAGAGTGTGACACCCTGGATGAGGGTGGCATCCGGGGCGATATTGCCAACACTCGTCCATTTCTTGTCGGCGATGAGGCGCGCATCCAGCTCCCGCGCCCGCACCTCGACGTCGTAGGTTCCGCTGGTTTCCGCGCCTTTATTGGTGAAATAGACGTCTGCCTGGATCGATGCCCGTCTGCCGTCCACCGCCTTCACAATGAAATCGATGTCCTGGATCTCAATCCCCGTCAGGTACGCATCCGCGGGGAGCTGCTCCAGGTTTTTCACGGTGATCTCCCCGCTGGCTTTCCGTGCCTCCCCTTCAAAAATGACGACCGCGATCCGGTAGGACCCTTCCCTCGGAAGGACAATGGTCTGGCTCACCCTCCGTGCCGCCCCACGTTCCAGCGTGCCGGCCGGGTCCGTCCGCTCGGCAACGAGAAGCCCGGTACCCAGGTGATAGGCCTTCAGCTGCACCGTGGCAGGACCGGAGGGGTAGCCGTACTGGTTCTCAACGGTCGTCGTCACGTTCAGGGTCACCGCCCCGCTCAGGACCTGCTCTGCTGCCACGTCTATCCCAAGGACCCCCAGCTGGCTCTCCTTCAGGCAGCCTGCCCCCAGGGCACCCATGCAGAGAAGGAGGAGGAGGCAGAGGATCTGCCATGATACCCCTTTCAGTCCCACGCGTATCCCTTCACCGGGACTACCACGGATAGGGAGATAAAGCCTGCATATCCATTCCCGGGACGGGGGGAGCCCGGCATATCCCTTATCCCCTTTGCCGGACAGAATAGCTCCCCGATGAGGGAGCCCCCCGTAAGGAAGACGCTCTACTGGTGTGACCGGTGCAACGTGCCGCTGATCGCCCGCACCTGCAGCTGCGGAGCGGAGGGACGGGGAATCCCGCTCCTGGAACCCTACGATGTCCGGCCGGTACTTGAGGCCGACATGGCCCTGCTCCGGGACCTGGTGACCGCCCGGTTCGGGGAGGTGCCTCTCCCACGGATCCTGCTCTTCAACAAGACCGGCGGGGTGGACCGGGCGGAACTGGTCATCGCCCACGGGGAACGGTTCGGGTGGCTCACCTTTGACCCGGTCACGCGGCGGTTCCGGTTCGACCTGTCCCCCGAGGCACTTCCCGTGGTCCTTGCCCACGCCACCCGGGGCATCGTGGACCTGGAGACGGCCGCCCCCGGTGCCGTGGGAGGTGGCCGAAGGATCGGCGGGAAACGGGTGCCGGTCTCCACCGCTGAGCCGGACGGGACC
>JAJRDA010000077.1 GCA_028678665.1 Methanomicrobiales archaeon
GGGGGATCAAGATGGGCCGCTGCCCTACGAAGGCGGACTATGCGAAGAGCCTCCCCGACGATGTCCTGAAGAATCTCGCAAAGAAGTGAAGAGAACATCCGCAGGGGGATATTCCCCCCCAAAGTCTCCTGATCCCCCTGCCCGAATCGTGTGAGGAGGGGGTCGGCGCGTGAAACGGCGGGGGGGGGAGGGGAAATATCCCCCGGTGTGCCACTCAGGAAGCCCGGGCCTTCCGGGGCTTCCCCTTCCACTCTCCCTTCAGCTCCGGGAAATTCCTGAGTATCTTTGACACCGTGGACCGGCTCACGGAGAAGTCCTTGCAGATCCTGCCGATGGTGGTCCCGCCCCTCCTCGCCGACACCAGTGACCGGATCTGGCTGTCGGAGAGCGCCTTCGGCCTCCCGATCCGCCCCTTCCCTGCCGGTTTCTTTCCCCGGGGACCTGGCCCCTTCTTCGGTGTTCCCTCCCGTGTGGTCTCCATGAACGAGAGAAATGACCGGATCGCGTCACGCCTGGGTTCCGGCTCGTCCCGGTACCCGATGAAGTCCCCTTCCGCAAAGTGAACAACCAGACCGTCGTCAGTGAGGCGCCGGAGTTCCGCAAGTCCGTCGGGAAGGACCTTCAGGAACTCCCGGAGCGAAATGAAGATCAGGTGCTCCGCCTTCCCATTCCCTGCGGCCTCCCTGAACTCCCGGTAGGTATCCGACGGCTCCCCGGCCGTCATTCCCTCGGTTTCATCGTGGAAAATTCCGGAGATGGCAAAATGGTATTTGCAATAATTCTCCACGATCCCCTTCTGCCGTTCGTACTCCTTCTTTTTCCTTGTTCTCAAATAAACGACAGCATTCTTCTTCATGTACTTTGGGGTTGGTTTTCCGGTTATTTATGGATTGCGAAAATTCAGGCAGGGATCTTTTATGGCAATGAAGAATCGATTAAATAACTTTTGTTTGCCGAATTCGGTATCAAATTACTGAAAATAAAATTTGCGACATTCCTCGCCGTTTTTCCGGTCAAAGGAACAGCCGCCACAGGGAAATCATCAGTGCGGTACCCACCGCCATCGAGAGGGAGATACTGGCCCCCCGTTTTACTGCCGGAGGGCTCCCCGGGACGGTCAGAACGGCTTACAGGCCCGTGGTACCCCTGCTCTCCCGCCACCGCTCCAGCACCTGGCTCCCCTCCAGGAAGACGAGGCCATGCTGCCGTGCGTAGCGGATGGCATCCTCCTTGGCGAGGGCGAGGCCGGTGCTGTCATCCAGCATCTCGCAGATCGTGATGGCAGGCGTGATCCCTGCGAATTCTGCGAGCGCGATGGAGAGCTCCGTCTGGCCACAGCGCTTCGCGAGAAGCCCGTCCGCAGCCCGGAGGATGGCCACGTGGCCGGGGGTGCGGAAGATGCGCCCGAACTGGATACCTCCCCCGTTCATGGCATGCTGCACCTGGCCGGCGATGGCGGTAATGGTGAGGGCCCGGTCCCGGTCCGTGATGCCGGTGTAGGTGTCCCGGTGGTTCACCCAGAGGGAGAAGGAGGAGGTGTTGTTCCGATCGTAGGGGATATCGCCCAGCTGCTCCACCGCGGCATAGGTGCTCATCAGGTCCCGGGCAAAGGGGAGGCCCAGGGTCCGTGCGGCCTCCGGGTGGACGGCCGTGCAGATGAGGCCACCGCCGTCCTTGCGCATCCACATCACGTGGCGGCTCGTCACCGCGTCGGCCCGGATGGCGAAGTCGGTCTCCCGTTCCCGGTCGTCAAAATCGTAGAGCAGGATGAACTTGCCTTCCCGGAGCGCCGCGATGGCCTGGTCAATCACTTGCCACCTCCACGGTCACCAGGTCCCCGTCGGAGAGGTTCAGCTCATTCCGGAGCTCCCGGGGTGAGATGACCTCGATGACATCGTCCGGGTAGTGGGTCCTCCCGGGTACGATGATGGCGCACGGGATCTCCCGGATCCGGCACGGGAGGACACGGGCCTCGCCGAAAGTGCGGTTCTCCTGGACGAACCCCCGGATCCGGGTCCACTCCAGGGCGTCCACCTTCTTCTTCATGTCCCGGGACGCGGAGGAGAGGCGGAGGTTCAGGGTGCCCGGGAAGGGCTCAAACCCCAGGAGTTCACGGAACTGGGCCCGGTAGGGTTCCAGGCTCATGTAGTAGCGCCCCTCGCCAAGACCCCCGATGACCGAGCCGGTGAGGGTATAGCCGCCGGCCCCTTCGCCGAAGATGCGGAGGTACTCGGCATACTCGCGCCGGAGGACTTCCTCCCCCGCCGCGGTGATGGTCACGTACTGGCCGTCGGGCCGGATGGCCCGGTCCAGGAGCCGCCGGGCTTCCAGGGCCTTCAGCCTGCGGGATGCGGTCTGGGGGGAGAGGGCGAGCGTCTCCCCAAGGGACTGGGAGGAGATCCAGACCGGCCCGCGGCACCCGCCCATCAGGGCGATGGCCTTCAGGCTGTGGAGTTCACCGGGGTCCACCATGCGTATCATAATTGAGATGCATACTATTTATGGATTCTCACCCGCACCACCGATCCTGTCGCCGTGACTTCGGGAAATGTCGAACAGCTCTACGGTAATTATTTAAGTGGTCCCGTGCAACAGGAACGGCATGAAGTCCGCCCTCCAGCAGCAGCTGGCAGAGAAGATGGCCGGCGAGATCACGCTCGCAGATTCGCCGGGGTTTGCACTCCGGAAATGGCGGGTCCTCTTCGAGATCCCCCCGGGGGTGCTGGCCGAGCGGCTGGGGGTCTCCCCCTCGGTCATCAGCGATTACGAGGGCGGGAGGAGGAAGAGCCCGGGTACCGCCGTCGTGGGCAAGATCGTGGACACGATCCTCTCCATCGACGAGGAGAAGGGGGGAGCATTCACCAAGAAGCTTGCCACCCTGCTCCCGGGGCAGCTGGATGCAGGAGTGATCTTCGACCTCCACGAGTACGCGAATCCCGTCCCCCTCGCAGACTTCGCAAAGGTCATCGATGCACAGGTGCTGCACGGGTCGCTGGAGCAGCAGATCTACGGGTACACGGTGATCCACAGCCTGAACGCGATCCTTCAGCTCTCCTCCAACGAGTTCTCCCGGCTCTACGGGTGGTCCACGGAGCGGGCCCTCGTCTTCGTGGAGGTCTCCAACGGGAAGTCGCCGATGGTGGCGATCCGGGTCACCCCCTTCAAGCCCCGCTGCGTGGTGCTCCAGGGGATTGCGACCGACCAGGTCCATCCCCTGGTCCCGATGCTCGCAGAGAAGGACCGGATCACGGTTCTCTGCACGCGGATGGAAGTGGAACAGATCGTGAAAGCACTCAGGAGTAAACCATGGTAGGGATTCTCACGTACGGGGTCTACATCCCCCGGTACCGCATCCGGGTGAAGGAGATTGCCCGGGTCTGGGGCGCGAACGCGGACGAGATCACGGGCGGGCTGGGCGTCTTCGAGAAGTCAGTTCCGGACATGGACGAGGACACGGCCACCATCGCCGTTGAGGCTGCCCGGTACGCCCTGGCCCGGCGGAAGGTGGATCCCGAAGAGATCGGCGCCGTGTACGTGGGGAGCGAATCGCACCCCTATGCCGTGAAGCCGACGGCGTGCACGGTGGGGGAGGCCATCGGGGCCACGCCGCACATGACGGCAGCCGACTACGAGTTTGCCTGCAAGGCAGGGACCGCCGGGATCCAGACCTGCATGGGTCTCGTGCAGAGCGGGATCGTCCCCCTCGGGCTCGCCATCGGTTCCGACGTCGCCCAGGGGGCCCCCGGCGATGCCCTGGAGTACACCGCCGCGGCAGGGGGTGCGGCATTCCTGATCGGGAACCGGGATCCCATCGCCCTCATCCACCGCACCTGCTCCTTCACCACCGACACCCCGGACTTCTGGCGCCGGGCAGGGCAGGATTATCCCCGGCACGGCGGGAGGTTCACCGGTGACCCCGGCTACTTCCGGCACGTGCAGGCTGCGGCGAAGCTCCTCCTCTCGCAGGTGGGGGCGAAGCCGGATGACTACACCTATGCGGTCTTCCACCAGCCCAACGCCAAGTTTCCCCGGAGGGTGGCACAGCTGCTGGGATTCACCGATGCACAGATACGGCCCGGCCTCGTGGTGCCTCACCTCGGAAACACCTACTCCGGGTCTTCCATGATCGGCCTTGCAGCAACGCTGGACGTGGCATCGGCCGGCGACCGGATCTTTGTCACCTCATTCGGGTCGGGTGCAGGGAGCGACTCCTTTGACATCGAGGTCACCGACGCCATCGAGTCGCCGGACCTCTTTCAACGGGCGGCGGCCCCTTCGGTGGAGGAACTCTTGAAGGACCCGGTGTACCTTGACTACGCGCAGTATGCGAAACACAAGGGCAAGATCGTGATGCAGATATGAGAGACGTGGCCGTGATCGGGATCGGGTGCACCCCCTTCGGGGAGCACTGGGGGACGTCCTTCCGGGACCTCTTCATCCAGGCAGGAGCCCTGGCGCTGGAGGACGCAGGCCTCTCCGGTGAACAGATCGACGCGATGTACGTGGGCAACATGAGCGCGGGGAGGTTCATCGATCAGGAGCACATCGGCGCCTTGATCGCCGACTACTCGGGCATGGCGACACGCCACATCCCCTCCACCCGGGTGGAGGCAGCGTGCGCTTCGGGCGGACTCTCGTTCCGGCAGGCGGTCATCGCGGTAGCGAGCGGCATGGAGGACGTGGTGGTGGCGGCAGGAGTGGAGAAGATGACGGACGTGGGCACCGGTACCAGCGTGGACACCCTGGCCGGGGCGGCGGACCGGGAATGGGAGGGCTTTGTCGGGGCCACCTTCCCGGGCCTGTACGCCATGATCGCCACGGATTACATGCACCGCTACCCCCTGACACGGGAGCAGCTGGCCCAGGTGGCGGTGAAGAACCACTTCAACGGGGCCAGGAATCCCATCGCCCAGTTCCGTCAGGAGATCACGGTGGAGACGGTGCTGCGGTCGTCCCTCGTGGCCGATCCCCTCCGGCTCTTCGACTGCTCCCCCATCACCGACGGGGCCGCGGCGGTGGTCGTGGCCCCGCTGGAGCGGGCCCGGGAGTTCACGGACCGGTTCGTGAAGGTGCGGGCCTCGGCCCAGGCATCGGACACCATCAGCCTGCACGACCGGGCCGACATCAGCCGCCTGGATGCGACGGTAGCGGCGGGCCGGTGGGCTCTCAAGGACGCCGGCCTCTCCCACAGTGACATCGACCTCGTGGAGGTCCACGACTGCTTCACCATCGCCGAGATCTGCGCCATCGAGGACCTGGGCTTCTGCCGGAAGGGCGATGCAGGGAGGCTCACCGAGGAAGGCGTGACGGCGCTCGACGGGGACCTGCCGGTGAACACGAGCGGCGGCCTCAAGGCCTGCGGCCATCCCGTGGGTGCCACGGGCATCAAGCAGATCTGCGAGGTGGTCCAGCAGCTGCGCGGCGAGGCGGGGAAGCGGCAGGTGCCGGACGCGGTGATCGGCATGACCCACAATGTGGGGGGAACCGGGGCCACGGTCGCGGTTCACATCCTGGAGGCGATCTGAATGTCGGTGGCACGCTTCTGGCGCAAGATCCCCCAGCGCTACAACCTGATCGGCACCCGATGCGAAACCTGCGGCACCTACTTCTTCCCGCCCCGCACTTTCTGCCCCGAGTGCCGGCGTGAGGGCAGGATCGTGGACTACCGGTTCCCGGGGAAGGGGAAGGTGGTCACCCATACGGTGATCCGGTCCGCGAGCGAGCAGTTCGAACACCTGACCCCGTACGTCCTGGCCATCATCCAGCTGGACGAGGGACCCCGGTTCACGGCGCAGGTGGTGGCGAAACCGGGGGAGATAGAGGTGGGGACCCGGGTGCGCCCGGTCTTCCGCCGGATCGCTGCCGATGGTGAGAGCGGGGTTATCCACTATGGCACCAAGTTCGTACCGGTGCGGTAATTCTTCCCCAGCTTTTTTCGGGAAAAGTAAACAGGAAGTCATTAACCGGCAAGGGAAAAAACGCCCGGATCCGGAAAAGATTAAAAACTAATAATTACCTTTTATTTCTTAAACAAAGAAAAAATAACATCCAATTTATTTAGAAATACTTAAGTATAAGAAGATGAAACTCTGTGACACACAATCCGGTGATTGGAGTGAATCCCACCCATCGTTTTCCCAGAGTGACCACGTTTCTCCTGGTCCTCGTCCTTGTAGCGTTCGCCGGCATCGCCGCTGCGGCACCCGCCACACCCACCAACCCCCACCGCGGAGACAACACCTCCACGGCGGATATTGACGTGACGTACATCGGCCAGTCGCCGCGGTATGACTTCCGGGCTGAGAAGACCGGCCCCGCCGTCGGCGATATCGTGACGCTCTCGGCCCATGTCCGGAACAGGGGTACCGCCTCTTCCAGTGGCTGGGCTTTCTCCTGGTGGATCGATGGCCAGCAGGTCTCGACCGGCACAGGGCCCACCCTGGCAGCCGGTGCCGAGGGGATGGTGAACCTCTCCCACACCTGGCAGAGCGGGGACCACTGGGTCTCGTTCTTTGCTGACCCGGGGAACGCCATCCGCGAGAAGTCGGAGCAGAACAACCTGCGCACCGACCGGCTCAACGCGCTTCTCGTCGGCTTCTGGGTGGAGCAGTCGGTGTACAACTACTTCAACACCAACCAGTATGCCTTCACCCAGCGGTTCGGGATCACGGACGAGGCCAACTCCTGGGAGGACTGGGCCCAGCGGCAGATGGCCCTGGCCAACCGGCTGCAGGGCGAAGCGGTATACCCATCCTCTCCAAACGGTATCCTGGACCGCTGGCGCCTGGACCAGGTGATCGTGGTTGCCGATGATAGGCTCCCCCTTGCCGGAGGGCTTCCCACGAACCACCCGGACACCCGGGACCGGACCGTGGACATGATGTGGGGCTTTGAGCAGGACATCCTGCCCAACAACTTCTATCGCACCACCGACAACAGCAACAATCCCTTCAACCAGGAGCTCTCCCTCCTCCACGAGATGCTCCATGCCCGTTACCTGGTGGACGCCTACGCGCTCAACATCCACGGGCACTCGATGGGCGTGCTCACTGACAGCGGGTCCCGGATGTACCCGGGCGGCGGCGACATGGTGCACGTGAACAGCGACTCCCCCTCCCTGATGAACAGTGACCCGGTCTTCTCCGAGTGGGAGGCGGCGGCCCTGAACATGTGGGCCGGCAAACGCCCCCAGTCCGGCTGGGCCAACTACAATGCCCATGCCGGCCTGGGCTGGTACATCGCGAACCACATGCCGGCGCAGAACTCCCTCCGGGTGGTGGACAGCCTGGGCCGGCCGGTGGCCGGTGCCACGGTCCAGGTCTACCGGGCGGACCGGGTCCCGACGGGATCCAGCGACCCGAACATCATCGAGGCATCCAGGGACTTCTACCCCAAGTACATCGACAACACGGTGGACGTCCAGGGGACCACGGATGCCAGTGGCCTGTACAGCCTGGGGGCGAACCCCTTCTCCGTCGCTGAGCCCATCGGCGGATGGGACCACACCCGGTGCGTGGACTTCTTCAAGGTCCGGGTGAACGGGCAGGTCTACCCGTTCTGGCTGGACCTGCCGCAGGTCCAGGTGCAGTGGCACCGGGGCAACACCGCTTCCGCCACCTACGAGCTCCGGCTCCCCGTGGTGGTGGACCCCACCCCCACGCCAACCCCTACTCCTACTCCCACTCCTACCCCTACTCCCACGCCCGTACCTGAGGGCCTTGTCATCACCACCGAGTCCTCCACTTCCTACACCTACCTGGGGTACTCGACCGTCTACTACCAGCAGGCCCAGACCCTGAAGGCGGCGGAGACAGGAATCCCGCAGGTGACCGTAGCGCTGGCAAGGAAGGGTACCCCGACACGGAACATTCGGGTCTCCGTCCGGTCAGCGATCGGGGGGGCTGAACTGGCGACCGCCACCATCACGCCGTCCCTGGTCACGTCCACGGACCCCGCGAACCCAACCTGGGTGTCGGTGCCGTTGACCCAGGTCCAGTCCCTCACGAAGGGCGCCACCGTCTTCGTGGTACTGAAGATGGACGGCTACGACTACAAGAACTACTACACCGTGCCCCTGAACGGGAACAACCCGTACAAAGATGGCGCTCACTACCGGAACTCGGTGGGGTCCCTGAACTCCGGCTCCGATATGCTTGTCCGGGCCCTCTTCTCGGCCGGATCAGCAACCCCCTCCCCCCCCCCCC
>JAJRDA010000179.1 GCA_028678665.1 Methanomicrobiales archaeon
AAATGGAAGAGGGGCTTCTTCTCGATGGGATCCACCGCTTCCGAGGAGATCTTCCCGTAGGTGGCGGCGTAGAGGGTGCCCCCCCGGTTGATCCTGACGCCGCAGATCCCGTGCCCCCCATCCTTAATCCGGCAGCGGTGGCTGCAGACCGAGCAGTGGACGAACCGATCCTCCCGCTTCGCGTACTGCCGGGCTTCGTGCAGCCCTTCCCCCGTCGCAGGGCCGATCCTCTCCTTCCCTTCCCCTTCAGCCGTCATCCGCTGACCGGTACTGGGATGCCGGGATATAAAACGTGTCTATCGCGGGCATGAGAAGCGATCAGAGGAGGGAGAGAAAAGGGAGGGGGGGATATCCTCACATGGGGGTGGATCGGGAGGGGGCGCATGGCCCCTCCCGTCTGCCCTCCCCCGGTGAGGATAGCCGTTTCTTTCCTGTACGGTGAGATTCACCAGCAGCGGAAGGAGCAACTCAGACCGACAGGAATTCACCGGGTGCCAGGCTCGTGGCGAGCATCACCCTGTTGATCTCCCGGTGGTCGGTCCATGTGCCCGCCTCCCGGTTTTTGCCGTCGAGCCAGAACTGAAGGATCGCCTGGCCCAGGGGCAGGTACGCCGTCAGCGACCGGAGTTGGTGAGGAATATTGCTGCCCCTGCCATACCGCTCCGGATTCTTTCGGACTCCGCCATGCATCTCCCCGGCTCCGGCCAGACCAATCGCAAGGCCCAGCTCCCGGAAGGCGAGGCGATGACCGGCAGGAAGGTGCAGGCAGCCGCTCTCCGCAAAGGACTCAAGGCCGCTGAGTGCTGCTTCCAGGACATGCTCCAGGAGGCTTCCGTACCGGTAGTTCCCTGGCATCATCAGTTGCGAGATCCGGGCGGCATCGGACAGCAAACCTCCGATACCCAGCGGATCATCGGTAGCCCAGCCCCCGCCCCGGCAGATCTCAGCCATGTCGGCAATCTCGGCGCCAAGGCCCGGCAACGGGGAACCCCCCCGTTCACGTGCCGCGGCCGCCTGGAGCCCGCTGTACGTGACGAATCCGTCCAGGGCATCGTGCTGGCCCATGGAGCGGACGAGCGGGCGGGAGAGGTCGATATTCATCTTCCAGTGCATCCGCTTCTGCCCGGAAGGGTGCCGGTACGTGAACGCCGCATGGGCCGACCGCGCGAGCTCGGTGGCCCAGCGAAGGCACGCCGGGTCGCCGGTGACTGCAGACACGCGATTCAGTGCATGCATCCACCGGGTCAGGTAGTGGTAGTACTGGCCGTCCTGTTCCCATTCCAAGCGTTCATCGGGCGGCTCATCCGGCCTGCGCTCCGGGAGGGGCTTCCCGATCCTCAGGCCGCCGGCCGTGGGATGCAGTCTGCCCTCCTCCTCGGAGAGCCCGCTGATCCAGCCCTCCCGCGTGTCGTCCTCCCGGTGCCGCCCGAGGGTGTGGTGCACCTGGTCCACCAGGCGCAGTGCCAGGACACGGTACGCCGTATCGCCGGAACTCCTGAACATCTGGAGATAGTTGCACACCGCGAACGAATCGGTCCAGAGGTATCGATCCTGATGAGGGGAGACCGGATCAAGTCCGGTACTTCCCGCGAATTCCTGCATCAGGTCCCGCATGAAGGGAACGTCTGTGCCCTTGCCCATTTCCCACTCACCCGGCCATTGGCTCCCGAACAGAAGATTCTCTGACCCCTGTCAGGCGATCCCCTGCCGGCGACAGGAAATCGTGCCGGTTACCGCGGAGGACTCTCAGCCGACTTTGATCTCCTTCTTCCCGGACCAGAGCCCGTGGAGGTTGCAGTACTCCACGGCGTGGAGGACTCCGCCCTTCGGGAGCTTCAGCTTCAGGATCACCTCGGGCTGGACGGTGACCGGTGCGAAGGAGATATTGGAGAGTACCACCGGGTTGAAGGCCCGACCCTCTTCGTACAGGTAAATCGCGATCCAGCGGATGGAGTGCTCGACCGTGTTCGGGTGTGGCCCGACGGTGACTTTCACGTCGAAGACCTCGTCGGCTTTCACCTTCGCGGGAGCATCGATCCGGGGGGTGTGGCTCTCGCGCTTCCCGAGGGCCTCACCCGCCGCATTATCGTACGTGTAGATGAGTTCACCGATGTTTTTTGGCTCGGCCATAGGGTTCACCGGTGAAAGGAATACCGGAAGGGATGATGAAGGTTTGGGTACGGAGCATCTCGTGAAACGATCTCTCGGGCGTCCTTACCTGTCAGACATCCTTTCCTTCTCCCCGTGCCCGGAGGTATCCTCGTCCACCTCCACCACCAGGGGGCCACGGTACCCGCACCGCTTGCACCGGTAGATCATGCCGGTGTAGCCGCCGGTCTCGACGAAGATCTCCTGTGCACCGCAGGACGGGCAGCAGAGCATGGGAGATCTCTTTATCCGCCGGGGGGATAATAGCTGGGTTGGATGAAGAGGATCGTGCTTTCCCTGGGCGGATCGGTCCTTGTACCGGATCTGGATGCGCACCGCATCACGCCGTATGCGTCCGTTCTCACCGAGATTGCGGAACGGCACCGCCTCGCCGTCGTGGTGGGAGGGGGAGGCGAGGCGCGCCGGTATATCGGTGCGGCGATGAGTCTCGGCATCGACCAGGGCACCGCTGATGACCTGGGGATCCTCGTAACCCGGCTCAATGCCACGCTGCTGGCGGGGGTCCTCGGGGAGGCAGCTTATCCCCGGATCGCCACCACCTATGACGAGGCAGCCGGCTACGCCTCCTGCGGGAAGATCGTGGTGATGGGCGGTGTC
>JAJRDA010000078.1 GCA_028678665.1 Methanomicrobiales archaeon
GAATGCCGGGCATTTTGTGGTAAAGAGTCCTGCCCTGTGTGCCTTCTCGTACTCTTCGGGGTTGCTCCGGTTGTACCCAAGGAGCTCCGTCCCCCCGCGGCTCTGATCTGGAATCAGGATGAAATCTCGGCTGCCGAACCCTAGACAGCGCTCTCCGCCTCACCCTCTGCCGCTGCGAGTGTGGGCCTGTTGGCCAGGATATCCCAGCCGGTGGAAGTCCGGTAGTACGACCACCTGATCTTCCCGTACGAGAAGGTCACATCCTCAAGAACCCCATAAGGCGACCCGGAATCGGGATTCGTGTACTGTTTCACGCCCGTGATCTGGACGTCCTCCAGCGTCACGAAGAACCCACTGGAGGTACCGGTCGCGCCGAGAGTGATCGTGGCCTTCGGGTAGGACCTCCCGGCGGGAACAGCCTCCAGGAGGAGGGGCGTGGCCCTGTCCACCGGTTTCGTGAGCCGGAAGGAGAAGGTCGCCCTTCCCGCGCCTCCGGGGGTGGTCGCAGTGCTGGCCACCTCCTGGACCATCCCGAAGATCAGGCACTTGTTCAGGTCCTCACGTGGTCCGTTACTGGGGCCGCATTTTTCCGTAATGGTGGGAATATGGATGAGCCCGATGATATTCGTTCCTGCAGTCACCGGAACGACGATGCCAATGGCCAGGATCGCCAGGAGGAGGCATCCTGCCCTGAACGGTGTGCCTTGCTGCATCATGACATTCTGCTCCCTTTTATGAGTTGCAGGGAGTCTGGGATGCGGGCTTTTAATGGTTCCGACACGTTCCAACCGTGGGGGTATCCCCGGGGTGGGCGTTGGGAATAGCAGTCCTCCAGGGACGAGGATCAATCCCGATCCACCGGAACCTGCTCCCCGCTGCCCGGGTCACTGCCGGATGACCACCGACGCCGCCTCGTCGAAGGGGTTGGTCCGCATCGCGAGGGAGAAGAGGTACGGGTAGTGCTCCTTCATCCACTCCATGTAGGACACCCACTCCTGCACCAGGAGAGCATAACCCCTTTCCAGGTCGCTGACCAGGTGGGCCCTGTCGGCAGGCGGGATCCTGGAAAGGTCGCCCCGGTGGAGCAGCTCATCGGTAAGGTGGAAGAACGCCTGGAGAAGATCGGTGAAAGTCTCGTGTTCGAAGAGCACCGGGTTTTCGAGAAGCGTGATGAAGAGGGCCCGGCGTTCCCGGATTAACGTCCGCCAGGACTCCAGGTCCACCCGGTTTCCGTCCACGCGGAACGGGTAGGTGTTCAGCCGCTTCCGGAGCCGTGCGAACTCCTGCGGTGTCCACTCCGCGGTCACCACCAGCTCATTTCGGATCTCTGCTGCCGACGGATCTATCCGGGCGATCCGGCCCAGGAGATCGGTCCCCACCTCTGAAAAGAAGACACCGATGAGCATGTGGATCTTGCGCAGGCGCTCCCTCCGCTCTGCCCGTTCCAGCAGCGTCTCGATGGCATTGGCAAAGACCCCCACGAAGGCGCCGACGCCGGCGAGGATCAGGACTACGACCAGGATCCTCCCCGCCGTGGTCTGGGGCGTGATGTCTCCGTATCCGACGGTTCCAATCGTTACGACGACAAAATACAGGGCGTCAAGGGGGCCGAGCCCCTCCAGGAGCATCATGCCCAGGGTGCCCCCGATAATGACCAGCACCAGGATCAGGAGGTAGACCCGGATGCGGGAGAACGTCGAGACCATCGCTCCTCAGGTTGATTGCTCTTCATATAAAGCCGAGGTTATTCTCTCCTTGTCCCGTATCCCAGAAATGGAACCATAGGTTGTTGAAAACTCAATGGTACTGGCGGGACGCTCTCGGGGGCTCACCGCCCCCGCCGTGTGGGCACCCCCCGCCGGTTTTCCGGAACAGGAAGATCACTCCGTGTCGCCAGCCGAAGATCGGCATATCCTCATCGGGGGAGGGACCGGGAGGGGAAAGAGCCCCCTCCCGCTCCAATGAGGGGACAGGCAGGGGATCGCATCCTGATTTCCCACCCCGTGCTCCTCAAGGGGATAGCCTCAAGGGGATAGCCTCAAGGGGATAGCCTCAAGGGGATAGCCTCAAGGGATCCGGAAAAGGCGAGAGGGGGAAAATCCGTCTGAAATCGGATAAGAGAGTGACTGAGGGGGGCGGTCAGTCGTCCAGCCGCTTGAAGATCCCGATCTTCTCGATGCTGAGGTTGCACTCCGGGCACCGCCATGTCCGGGGAAGTTCCTCAAAGGGCACCCCGGGGGGGATCCCGTTCTTCTTGTCGCCCTTTGCCGGGTCGTAGATGTAGGCGCACTCCAGGCAGACCCACCGCGCCAGTTTCTTTGTCTGCTGCATGATCACAGGTCCCGCTGATATCCCACTCAGGTGGGTGCTCTTCCTTTTAAAGAGTGCGGACAGGGAGGAGACGCTCGGGTGACACATGCAGGGAGATGGGTAACCTTCCTCATCGGTAAGGTGGCCACCGGTGGCCGGCTCAACGCCTTACGGGGCGCTGGCGGTTCCCTCAAGCCTCCCCCTTCCTTTCCGGGGATGCTCAGACCATCCGCTCCATCTCCTCGCGGCGGGTGTAGCAGACCTCGACCATGTGGTGGGGGTGGTACCGCTCCTTGGCCTCCCGCAGGCCGGGGACCCCCAGGTCGCTCTCCCGGTTCAGGAAGGGATAGCGGGCCCGGAGCAGGGCGGCCGTCTCCTGGTTGATGGCCCGGTAGATCCCCGCGCAGTCCGGGAGGCCCTTCTCGAAGTGGACCACCGCGGTCTCCGGGTTCAGCTCCTGGAAGATGGCCATGGCGAGGATCTTCCCGTCCACCCGGACGATCAGGCCCGAGAGGTCCAGGGCTGCGAAGTGGTCCAGGGCGCAGAGGACCGCCTCCTCCTCGTGGGAGAGCACCGGGTCGCCCTCACATCCCTTCCAGTCGCACCACTGCTGGAGGAACTCCTTCACGTCGCTGGTATTGGCCGTTGTCACGGCCTCGGTCCTGAAATTGCAATTGCGCCGGAACCGGTTCAGCTGGTGCCGGATGGTCAGGTACGGCTTCCCGGGGAGATCGGCGAGATCCGCCGTCAGGTACACGTACTCAAAGAAGTTCCGGTGGGGATGGAGCGGGATCTCAGGGTACCGCTCCCGGAACCAGCCCCTGTCCTCCGCGCCAAAGAGGACGAGGGGGGTCTCTTCCCCTTCCCGCACCGCCAGCTCCACCACCCGGGCCAGTATCTCCGGGTCCCTGGGTCCCACGGGGATGCGGAACCGTGTCTGATCTGCCACGGTACTGGAAAGGATCAGGTGATCCCCATGCTGCAGGAACCGGTAGTGGGCGTAGTGCGCCCAGCAGACCATGTTCGTGAACGAGTTGTCGCTGTGCACCTGGGGATACCGGGCATACATCTCCCTGAAGACCGGGGCGTCGGCCAGGGTGATGGGCCGGAAGTCACTGCCCCTGATCATCGGTGAGATCCCCGCAGTACCGCATCGGCACGTCACCCTCGTCCATGGCAAACCCCAGGTCCCCGTAGAACCGGTCCGAGCCGGGTTCTGCGATCAGGGCGAGCCACCGTATCCCCTGACGGCGGCAGGAAGCGACAAGGGCCTGCACGATCGCCGACCCCACCCCCTGCCCTCTGTATTCAGGGAGCACCACCAGGTCCTGGATGTACCCGTCAGAGACACCGTCGGATATGACCCGGCCCATCCCCACAGCCTTCCCCGTCGATGTATCCGTGGCCACGATAAAAGCCAGGCTCCCCAGGATCAGTGCCGGGATCTCCTCCGGGGAGTCCCGCTCTTCGTCCCACCATCCGCCGGCCCGGTAGAGGGCAACGATCTCCCCAGTGTCCCACGCTCCGACCTCGTGGACCTGGATACGCTTTTTGGCCAGAGGCACCTCCTTTTCGCTCACGGGAATCTTCCTCTCATCCCCCGTTCGCAGCCCTGCGCCTGCTGCGGGAACATCCCTGCCGCCATGACGGTCCCCTTCCTGCAGGTACCATGTCGTGGGGGAGATGAAATAGGTGACAGGCCTGTTCCCGGTGTCTCCCATAGGTCCCGCCTCTCTCCCCGCAAACGATATCATCGCCCGGTTCCCAAATGAGGGGAATAGTGTGTTTGGGGGAGAGGGGAGTTACGTGCAGCGGGTATATGTGATCGGGCACCGCCAGCCGGATACCGACAGTATCTGCAGCGTGATCGGGTACGCGGAGCTGCTGAACCACGCGGAGCCCGGGCGCTACCTGGCAGCCCGGTGCGGCGACGTGAACGCGGAAGCACGGTTCGCTCTCACCACCTTCGATCTCCCTGAGCCGCTCCTCATCGACAGCGTGGAACCGGAGGTGGCTGACGTGCGCTCCCTGGACACCCGCTCCGCCCGGGAGGATGTCCCGGTGGCGGACGTGGCGGCCATGATGGAGCAGGGCGATATGCGCAATGTACCCATCGTGGATGCGTCGGGCAGGCTCCGGGGCCTGGTCAGCGAGTACGGCCTGGCCCGGGCCTACGTGAAGCCTCAGAAGGCGGAACCCCTGGCGGTGGGGCCCATCACCCCGGAAGCCCTCTCCACCCTCCTCTCCGCCCGGATCCTGGTGAAAGCGGGGGATTCCCTGGCCGGGAGGGTCTATACCGCCATCGATGCCCTCCACGTGACCCTCTCCCGCCTCACTGCCCGTGACGTGGCCATTGTCGGGGACAACGAACCGGCGCAGCTCTCCTTCATCTCCGCAGGGATCGCGGCCCTCATCGTCGCGGAGGGAGCCCCGGTGGGGGAGCGGGTGGCGGCGGCTGCACGGGAGAAGGGCGTCACCGTCATCGTGAGCCCTCTGGACGCCTTCAACGTGGGAAAGATGATCCACCTCTCTGCCCCTGCGGATCGCTTCATGGAGACCGACGTCCCCGTGGTCTCGCGGGGGGATCCCCTCGCCCTCGCCACGCAGCTGGTCTCCCGGTCCCGGTACCGGACCGCGTGCGTGGTGGAGAGGGATCGCCGGTTTGTCGGTATGCTCTCCCGCACCGCCCTCATGGAGGAGACCCAGAAGCCCGTGATCCTGCTGGACCACAACGAGGCCGCCCAGGCAGTGGATGGGATCGAGCAGGCCGAGATCCTGGAGATCGTGGACCACCACCGCCTGGGGGCCATCTCCACCCTGGCCCCGGTGAAGTTTTCCAACGAGCCGGTGGGTTCCACCTCCACGATCATTGCCCGGCGGTTCATGGAGGCCGGAATCGAGCCCACCCGCGGTGCGGCAGGGGCGCTCCTCTCGGGCATCCTCTCCGACACGCTGGTACTGCGGATGTCCACGACCACCGATGCGGACCGGAAGGCCGTGGGATTCCTGGCCCCGATTGCGGGAAAGGATCCCATGTCCTATGGCGCGGAACTGGTGCAGCACGGGATGCAGCTGGAGGGCCAGCCCCTGTCGGAGGTACTGACCCGGGACACCAAGCGGTACAGCCTCTCCGGCAGGGAGGTGGTGATCGCCCAGGTGATGGTGCCCTCGTTCCGCTACCCGGAGACGGAAGCGGAGGGGATCCGGAGGGAGCTCTCACGCCAGAAGGATGCCCAGGGGGTGGACCTGTACCTGGCCCTCTTCACCGGGGTCCTGGAGGACGCGAGCCTGCTCTTTGCTGCCGGTGACGATACCCTCCTCACCGCCCTCGATATGCGTGACCAGCCCGTCCGCCTGGAGGGCGTCCTCTCCCGGAAGAAGGATTTCCTTCCCCGGTTCGGGCAGATGCTCCGCCAGCTCTGACCCTGGACCGGCCCGGGATGCGGCCGAAAGAGACAAACCCGACCCTCAAATCTTCCCCACCACCCCTACCTCGGGTACATTAAAATAGAATTAAGACAAGTAAATTTGTGTTAACAGGGTGGTTACATGCATATCATGGAGGGGTTCCTTCCCCTGGAATGGTGCCTGGTCTGGTGGATCATTGCCCTGCCGTTCCTGGCCTGGGGAGTGGTCCGCCTGAACCGGATCCTGGCCGCGGACCGGGAAGCCCTCCCTCTCCTGGGTATCACCGGGGCCTTCATCTTCATCCTCTCCTCCCTCAAGCTCCCCTCTGTCACCGGGAGCTGCTCCCATCCCACGGGCACCGGCCTCTCGGCGATATGCTTCGGCCCTGCCATCACCTCGGTGGTCTGCCTGGTGGTCCTCCTCTTCCAGAGCCTCTTTCTCGCCCACGGGGGACTCTCGGTCCTGGGGGCGAACATTGTCTCCATGGGGATCGTGGGCCCGCTCGCGGGATACCTGGTCTACCGGGCGCTCCGGGACACCCGCGTGAACCTGTACTTCACGGTCTTTTTCGCCTGTGCCGTCGCGGATCTCTTCACGTACATGACCACCTCGCTGGAGCTGGCACTCGCGTATCCTGCCGAAGTCGGCGGGGTGGCCACCTCCTTCGGTGTCTTCTTTGTGATCTTCGCGATCACCCAGGTGCCCCTGGCGATCATCGAGGGGATCGTGCTCGCCCTGGTCTTCAAGTACATCATCCAGCTGAAGCCCGAGATCATCTCCCGGCTCCGGATCTTTCCCGACGAGGCTGTCCGGGCCGCACGGGGTGAAGCCTGATGCGGTACCGTCTGGAGATCCTTACTCTCGTGGCGGTCTTCGGGTTTATCGCCCTCTTCCTGTTCACGACGGTGGCTGCACCCGGGGCAGAGTTCGCCGGGTCCGACAGCGTGGGATCCTCGCAGATCGCTGCCCTCACCGGGAGAGATATGGCGAGTTTCACTCCCCTGGTCCCCCAGTGGGAACCCCCCAGCGCCGAGATCGAGGCGGCCCTCTTTGCGCTGCAGGCGGCCTGCGGGGGCCTGGTTGCCGGCTACATCTTTGGCCGATGGAAAGGTGAATCGGACCGGAACAGGCCGGGCTGACCGGCCGGGGGCATGAACATGGATCACGGCTTTCTGGAGAACGTGGCACAGGAGAACGGCCTCGCCGGTGTCTCCCCGTACGTGAAGCTGGCGGTGGGCCTGGGGGCGATCCTCCTCGTCCTCCTCTCACCCACCTGGGTGACACCCCTCTTCATCGCCGTGAGCCTGGGCATGGCGGTTCTCCTCCTGGCCCGTATCGACCCGCATCTCTACGTCCACCTGCTCGCTGCCCCGCTCCTCTTTGCGGTGCTGTCGGTCGCGGCCGTGGTCCTGGTGACGGGTGGGGGCCAGGTCTTCTGGGCCTGGCAGCCGGTTTTCGGGTTTGCCCTCTCCCTCACCGCCGGGAGCATCTCCCAGGGACTCCTCGTCTTCTCGCGGGTGCTGGGGGGGATGTCGGCCCTCTTCTTCATCGCCCTCACCACCCCCATGACGGAACTCTTCATCGTGATGCGGCGGTGCCGGGTTCCCCCGGGGCTCGTCAACCTGACCATGTTCGTGTACCGGTCCATCTTCATCCTCTCGGACCAGGTGGACCAGGTACTCTCCGCCCAGCGGATGAGGCTGGGCTACTCCTCGGCCCGGGAGGCGGTGGCCTCCTTCGGAAACCTCTGCGGGGCATCCTTCATTGCCAGCTGGGAGTGCGGGGAGGACCTGATCCGTGCCATGGATGCACGGTGCTACGAGGGCCGGTTCGCCATGCTGGAGGAGAGTGCGCCGGTACACGCCCGGCACCTCGCCACTGCGGGGCTTTTCCTGCTGGCGACATCGGCCCTGCTGCTGGCAACGGCAACCGGCAGTGTTCCCTGGGGGCCGGCATGAGCCGCATCATCCTGGAGGCACGTGACGTGCGGTACCGGTACCCCGGCGGGGTCGATGCCATCCGGGGCATCAGCTTCCATATCCGGCGGGGAGAGAAGGTGGCCCTGGTGGGCCCGAATGGCGCAGGGAAATCGACGCTCCTTCTCATGTTCAACGGCATGCTCCGCCCGGACTCCGGCACCCTTCTCTATGACAACGATCCCTTCCGGTACGATGCCGCCTCCCTCCGGGAGCTCCGCCGGCGGGTCGGGTTCGTGTTCCAGAACCCGGATCGTCAGATCATCGCCCCCACGGTGTACCAGGACGTGGCCTTCGGCCCGGTCAACCTGGGATACCCCGATGAAAGGGTCCGGGAGGTGGTCCGGGACGCCCTCCGGAACGTGGGTCTCACGGGGTTCGAGCGGCGGCCCCCCCACCGGCTCTCTGCCGGGGAGAAGAAGAGGGTCGCCATCGCCGGGGTGCTGGCCATGGATCCGGA
>JAJRDA010000079.1 GCA_028678665.1 Methanomicrobiales archaeon
GTGATGATGTTCATCCAGAGGATCTGGATGGGGGTGATGGGGCTCGGGAGGCCCACGATGATGGCGGTGAAGATCGTGATCAGCTCGCCGATGTTGCAGGACAGGAGGTAGTTCACCGCTTTCAAGATGTTCGCGTAGATCACCCGGCCCTCCTCTACAGCCCGCTCGATGGAGGCGAAGTTGTCATCGGTGATCACCATGTCGCTCGCCTCCTTGGTCACCTCGGTGCCGGTGATCCCCATCGCAACACCGATGTCGGCCCTCTTGATGGCCGGGGCGTCGTTCACCCCGTCCCCGGTCATGGCCACGACCTCGTCCCGGGACTTCAGGGCGTCCACGATGCGGAGCTTGTGTTCGGGGGAGACCCGGGCGTAAACCCCCACATGCTCGACGAGGCCCTTCAGCTCTTCCTCGCTGGCCGTGTCCAGCTCGGACCCGGTCATGATCCCGCCGGCACCCCCGTAGTCCAGGTTCAGTTCCCGTGCAACAGCCCCCGCGGTGGTGGGATTGTCGCCGGTGATCATGACGACGCGCACACCCGCCTCCCGGCAGGCCTGCACCGCGGTTTTGGCCTCGGCCCGCGGGGGGTCCATCATGCCGGCGAGGCCGATGAAGACCAGATCCTTCTCCACCTCGGCATCAGGGATCCCGGGATCGGTGAGGTCGCGGTACGCGAAACCCAGCACCCGGAGGGATTCCGAGGCCATGGCGGTGGTGGCCGAGAGAACTGCGTCCCGGTCCGCCGGGGTGAGGTCCTTCTCACCATTGTCGTGGAGCATTTGTGTGCACTTCGCCACCAGCACCTCGGGCGCTCCCTTCACGTAGGCACGGTGGCGGTGGTCGATGGTGCGGATCACCGTCATCATCTTCCGGGCCGAGTCGAAGGGGATCTCCCGCACGAAAGCGTGGGCGGCGAGGAGCCGGCCCTGCTCGAGCCCCGCCTTCGCCGCAACGACGAGGAGGCACGCCTCGGTGGGATCGCCCAGGATTGTCCCGTTCCCGTCTGCCGCGTCGACCGTCAGGCTGCTGTTGTTGCAGAGCACCCCGGCCTCCAGGAGCTCCTTCATGCCGGGGACCGCGAGAGCTGCGATGGTACCGCCGTTATTCTCATTGATGAAGTCCCCCCGTACCGAGTAGCCCTCGCCCGTGACCCGGAGGAAGGTCCCGTTCACGAGGACCCGCCGCACCGTCATCTCGTTCTTCGTGAGCGTCCCCGTCTTGTCGGTGCAGATGACGGTGGCGGCGCCCAGGGTCTCCACCGCGGGGAGGCGGCGGATGATGGCGTGCTTGGACGCCATCCGCTGCACCCCAAGGGAGAGGGTGATGGTGAGAACTGCGGGGAGTCCCTCGGGGATGGCCGCGACGGCAAGGGAGACCGCGATGAGGAACATCTCGAAGGCGTGCTGGCCCCGGAGGAGGCCCACGAGAAAGATCGCTGCCACGATGAGGAGGGCGGCGGCGGTCAGCTGCTTCCCGAGATAGTTCAGCTTCCTCTGGAGGGGGGTATCCTCATCCGGCTCTTCGGCCACCACCTTCGCGATCTTGCCGAGCTCCGTGTTCATGCCGGTGGTAGTGATGAGGGCCTTCCCCCGGCCGCGGGTGATGACAGTGCCCAGGAAGAGCATGTTCATGTGGCAGTGGATGGTGTCCTGGAGCGCGCAGACTTGCCCCGCGTCCTTGGGGACAGGTGACGACTCCCCGGTGAGGGCGGCCTCGTCCACCTCCAGGGCGACGGTCTCCAGCAGCCGGGCATCGGCGGGGACCCGGTCACCCTCGCCGATGAGGACGATGTCGCCGGGCACCAGGTCGCGGGCATCGATGTTCGCCTCGGCTCCCCCGCGGATGACCCGGGCCATGGGGGCGGTCATCTTCTTCAGCGCTTCCAGGGCCTTCTCCGCCTTGTACTCCTGGACAAAACCGATGACCCCGTTCAGGACCAGGATGGCGATGATAGCAATCGCGTCCACCCATTCGCCCAGGAGCCCCGAGATGACGGCAGCGATGGCCAGGATCACGATGAGGAGGTCGGTGAACTGCTGGGCGAAGAGGAGGAGGAGGCTCTGCTTCTTCTGCTCCTGCAGGCGGTTCGGTCCGTGTTCGGCGAGGCGGGCCTTCGCCTCGGTATCGGAGAGCCCCTGCGCCCCGGAGCGGAGTACCTCCAGGGCCCGGTCAACGGAAAGGGTGTGGAACATGGGTGGTGCACCTCCAACTCGTGGAATCCCTTGCATGGCGGGCACCTGCCGTGCAGCCCGGCTGCCAACCGGGAGGCCTGGACCCGGCGAGGCGGTCACGGTCTCTGGATAAACCCGGGATGACAGGAAGGCAGATGCCCTGGCGAAAAGCGAAATGGATCCCCTGATCAGTTAAGGGTTGTGATACGGAGCAGGGGGGGGCATCCCGGTGCCGGTACCAGGTCCACGGTCCTCCATGGGATTATCTCTCCTGATCCCTTATCTCCCATGGCGCCCTACCCTGATGTATCTCCCGAAATGGGGTCCGGAAACCCCCGGACCTGCGCGGCCGCGGGCGGTATGTCGGGGGAGGTGAGGTCACGGTAGTCCCTCTCGTGAGCAACGTGGTGCTGATCCTGGGGATCTCACTCCTTGTGGGTCTCGTCTGCACCCGGCTCAGGATCCCTCCTCTCGTGGCATTTATCCTTACCGGTATCATTGCCGGGCCCCAGGTCCTTTCCCTTGTGGGGAGCGCAGCGGAAGTGGACATTCTGGCCGAGATCGGGATCGTGCTGCTCCTCTTCACCATCGGGCTCGAGTTCTCCTTCCACCGTCTCTGGGAACTCCGCAGGATGCTCATGGTCGGGGGCCTGATCCAGGTCTCCCTGACGTTCCTGGTCTCCTTTGTCATCGCCACGCTCCTGGGACGGCCCGCCGGCGAAGCAATCCTCCTCGGCTTCCTGATCTCCCTCTCCAGTACTGCCATCGTCCTCAAGATTCTTGACGAGAGGGGGGAGACGGGGTCGCCCCACGGCTCTATCACCTTCGGGATCCTGCTTTTCCAGGACATCGCCGCCATCCCCATGATGATGGCCATCCCCTTCCTGACCAGCCTCGCCTCTCCCACCCTCGCGGACATGGCATCCGGCGAACCCCTGCCGGTGGTCCTGGGGAAGGACCTCCTGATCATCGTGATCCTGGTCATCGCTGCCCGGTGGGGAGTCCCCTGGCTCCTCTTCAGGATCGCGAAAACCCGCAGCCGGGAGTACTTCCTGCTCCTCCTGCTCCTGATCTGTTTCGGGGTCGGCTGGCTCGTCTCCCTGGCCGGCCTTTCCCTGGCACTGGGCGCCCTCGTGGCCGGTCTCCTCATCGCGGAATCCGAGTTCAGCCACCAGGCAATCGGTGCCATCCTGCCCTTCCGGGACATCTTCATCAGCTTCTTCTTTGTCTCGGTAGGGATGCTCCTGGACATACGGTTCCTCCAGGCACACCTGGGGATTGTGCTCCTGTTCATCGTCGGGGTAATCCTGCTGAAGAGCATGACCGCTGCCGTGGTACCGGTGGTGCTGGGGTACCCGCTGCGGACCATCGTGCTCGTCTCCCTGGCCCTGGCACAGGTGGGAGAATTCTCGTTCATCCTCTCGAAGAGCGGGCTTGACTACGGGATCCTCTCCCTGGATACCTACCAGGTCTTCCTCGTTACCGCCCTGGCCACCATGGCCGCAACGCCCTTCCTGATCGCAGCCGGGCCCGGGATTGCCGACCGGCTCTGCCGGATCCCCTTCATCAACCGGACCCTGGGTGCACGCTGCCCGGTCCAGATGACAGAGCGCCCCCGCCTGAGGGATCACCTGATCATCATCGGGTTCGGGATGACCGGAAAGAACCTGGCCCAGGCGGCGGCGGCCGGCCACATCCCCCACATCATCGTGGAGATGAATCCCGAGACCGTGAGGAGGGAACGGGCTCTCGGGAAGCCCATCATCTTCGGGGATGCGACCAACGACGCGGTGCTCCGCGAGGCAGCGATCAGCGACGCACGGATCGCTGTCGTGGCCATCAATGACCCGGTCTCGGTGCGGAGGATCACGGCCGCCTGCCGCGGGATGAGCCCGAAACTCTACCTGATCATACGGACCCGGTACCTGAGCGAGGTCAAACCGCTCCAGGATCTCGGTGCCGACGAGGTGATACCCGAGGAGTTCGAGACCTCCGTTGAGATCTTCACCCGGGTGCTGCACAAGTACCTGGTTCCCCGGGACCGCATCGAGCAGTTCATCGCCGAGATCCGGTCAGGGGCATACCAGGTGCTCCGGAACCCGGCAGCCATGCCGTCGTCCCTTCCGGACCTGATCTACCGGGTCTCTGACCTCTCCATCATCTCCTACACGGTCCATCCCTCCTCGCCGGTGGCCGGACAGACCCTGGGGGAGATCAACCTCAGGAAGAATTACGGGATCCTGGTCCTCGCGGTGGTCCGGTTCAACACCACGATCACCAGCCCGGGAGGAGAAACCCGGCTGGAGCCCCATGATATCGTGGTGATCCAGGGAACGGCCGAACAGGTGGCCATGGCCGCATCCCTCTTCGGGGGTGCGGGAGCGGGAGGCAGCGCCGGGGCTTCGCCGGAACCCTCAGGCTGAAAAAAGGGAAACGTGATGCTGCGGGCGGGATCCGAACCCGCGACCTCCAGATATCCCAGATGATGGCGCTTCCGATTCACCAGAAAACCCTATGAGTCTGGCGCCCTAACCAACTAGGCCACCGCAGCGCTAAAGTTGCATTATAGACAGGCAACCCGCAGGGATAAAGATTCTCATGAGGGGCCCGGGGAGGGGCCAGTCCCTTCCCGTTCAATCCCTGGACAATCCTGGAAATCGGGATCTCTCCCCCATCACGACAGCGGGATGATCACGACCTTCGGTCCTTCCATGAGGGCCCGGAGTACCGGATCCGCTTTCCCCAGCCGGTCACGGAACTCGCCCGGGCTGAGGACCCGGGTCCGGACTTCGCGGCCCAGGCGCTCCCGGAGTTTCTGGACTGCCTGCGGGAACCGGACCGGGTCCGGCTCCCCCATGAGAAAGAGGTTCAGATCCCCGGTCCAGATGCCGCCCTCCCGGACAGAAGGGCCGTAGAGGAAGGCGTAGGAGAAACCGCCCAGCACCTCCAGCTCCCGCCGGATCACGAGGGTGAGCCCTTCGGTCTTGAGGACCAGCCGCGACAGTTCCGGGTAGAGAGGAAAATCCCTGTTCACTGCGTAGAACCGCTGTTTTCCCCGGGTGGTGCTGGTCAGCAGGCCTATCCCTTCCAGGTTCCGGAGCTCCCGACGGACGGCGTTGATGTTCTCGCCGGTCACCCGTTCCATCTCCCGGGGATAGTGTTCCCGGTCCGGGTCCAGGAGGAAGAGGGTGAGGAGTTGCACCCGGGTGCCGGAGGTAAAGAGCTTCCGAAGCATTGAGTAGAATAATTACTCATTTGAATAAATAGATTACTCAATTATTGGATGAGAGACCCTCGGGGTGTCACTCCACTTCCATCTGTACAGAAGCCCTGCCGGCCGGATCGCCCCTGCCCCTTCTCATCCTGGTGAGGAGACCTTCCTCCACCGTCCCTCCCGCGATGGGGGATGGGTACCGGCGGATCACCCCCGGCCATAGGCAATCTTTTCACGGGGTCTTTTTCCCACGATAATGGCGGTCCACGAGCCAGTAGAGAAAGACACCGGCAGCGATGAGCCCGAGGAGGATCGCTGCCCCCAGGTACAGACTCTGGAGGAATGCCTTCTGCAGGAAGAGGGTGGCGAGAGCAATCCCAAAGGATCCGATGAGACTACCGGTGGCGATGGCCCCCATCACCATCAGGCGGCTCATGCCCAGCAACCGGCCGATGATGGCGCCCCGGACACCGCCGGATCCCAGGAAGGGCACCATGACCAAGAATACCACACCAAAGAAGTAGAGCGGGGAGAGCCACGGCCGGTCGGCCAGGAAATCATGGCCGCCGTGGATGAACCGGGTGATCCACGGTCCCACGATCGGGATCCGCTCCGCGAGATCAAAGTTCCAGACCATGAAGAGTCCCATCACCAGGTCCACGACGACGATCGACCCGGCCACCGCCCACCAGGGGTACCCGAGCAGGATCCCGAGGGGGATAATCGTCTCCTTGCCGGCCGGCGGAAGCTCGTAGGCCAGCATGAGACCGGCCAGTACCAGCATGGTGCGTGTGCCAAAGGCGAATGCAAGCGCCAGCAGGGAGAGGGCCAGGATGAGGACGGGGATGGTCAGGCGGAGTGCCCGGTCCGTGAGCCGATGCTCTGTGAAGATTGTGTCGCTGTCATTCCACGCGGCCTCTCCCATGGCATACACCGGTCTCTCAGGAAGAATCGCGCCCGTGAGCGGTAAAGGCTTTGCCGGCCGGCCGCTGCCCCACTCAGGCACTTGCAGGATCCCATACGCCTCCCATCTGACGATCCCCCGGGGGGAGGGGCCGGGAGGGGGTCTCCCCCTCCCGCAGCATGAGGGTGATTCCCGGGTCTTCTGAGATCCCGCTCATCACCGGATCCCGCTGAATAACGACGGGAGGGGGCTTCGGCCCCCTCACGGACCCCCACCCCCGCGTGAGGAGAGGGTGAGCCGGGGTCGAACGTATGCGCACAGGCGAGAGATAACAAGGGGGCGATCTCCCTTGTTCACTTCCCCGGGTTCCCGCCCTGCTGCCGGGCGGCCAGGTAGGCGTTCACCGCCGCGGTGATGGCCACCACTTCCTTCCCCTGTCTGAGGGAGGCGGCGAGGGTCGCCATCCGGGTCTCGTCCTCCCGGACGTAGCGCGGCAGGGTCTCCATCACCCCCTCCTCTGTCAGGAAATGGGTGTGGGTGGCGCCCTTCATGAACTTCGGGTGGTGCATGAGGGCCAGGTGCAGGGGGAGCGTGGTCTTCACCCCCAGGATCACGTACTCGGAGATAGCCCTCCTCATCCGCTGGATCGCCTCGGGCCGGTCCATGCCCCATGCCGTGAGTTTGGCAATCAGGGAGTCGTACAGGACAGGGATCGAGTAGCCCATGTGGATCCCGGAGTCCAGCCGGATACCGGGGCCGCCGGGCGAACGGTAGCGCACGATCTTGCCCGGGTCTGCCTGGAAGTTCTGGAGGGGGTCCTCGGCATTGATCCGGCACTCGATGGCGGCCCCCCGGATCGTGACGTCCTCCTGGTCAAAGGGGATGTCCTTCCCGGCGGCGATGGCCAGCTGCTGCTTCACGATGTCCAACCCGGTGATGGCCTCGGTGATCGTGTGCTCCACCTGCAGGCGGGTGTTCATCTCCATGAAGTAGTAGCTGCCCTCCGAGTACAGGAACTCCACGGTGCCGGCGTTCGTGTAGCCGGCGGTCTTTGCCACCCGCACCGCGGATTTGCTCATCCGGTCCCGCAGCTCCGGGGTCATGATGGGGCAGGGCGCCTCCTCCACCAGCTTCTGGTGCCGGCGCTGGATCGAACACTCGCGGTCAAAGAGGTGGACGGTGTGGCCATTGGCATCGGCCAGCACCTGGAACTCGATGTGCCGGGGCCGGACCAGGTATTTCTCGATGAAGACGGTGGCATCCCCGAAAGCGGACTGGGCAATCCGCATGCTGGCCTCGATGGCCGTTGCCAGCGCCTGCGGATCGTTCACGATGTGCATCCCGATGCCCCCGCCGCCGGCCGAGGCCTTGACGATCACCGGGTAGCCGATCTCGTCGGCCACCATCGCCGCCATCTCCGGTGTCGTGCCCTCCTCGGTGCCGGGGAGGACCGGGACGCCGGCCTTTTTCATCATCCTTTTTGAGCCGATCTTGCTCCCCATGGCCTCGATGGTCCGCCAGTGGGGCCCGATGAAGATCAGCCCCTCGGACTCCACCAGCTTCGCGAACCGGTGGTTCTCGGCCAGAAAGCCGTAGCCCGGGTGGATGGCCTCTGCGCCGCTTTTCTTTGCGATCTCCACGATCCGCTGCTGGTTCAGGTAAGATTTGGATGGGTGGGCCTCCCCCACCAGAAACGCTTCGTCCGCGTACTTGACGTGGAGCGCGTTCTGGTCCGGCGTGGAGAAGA
>JAJRDA010000180.1 GCA_028678665.1 Methanomicrobiales archaeon
CCAGGTCCCGGTCGCCCGAGAGCCAGGTGGACCGGGCCACCGATCCCACCACCATGCCCCGGGCCGGCCCCTCCCGGTCAATGGCCGCAACGAGGCGCCCTGCCACGTTCTCCACCCGTGCCCGCTCCTCCTCGCGGGGCCGGATCCGAAAGAGGACCTCCTCCTCGCAGGGGAGCCGGGTCACCACCGGACCTCCAGCAGGTTCTCGTAGAGGGGGCCTTGGGGCGTGAGGGTGGACTTCCTGAAGGAGAAGCCTGAGACAGTGCAGGTGCCGAAGGTGGTCTGGGCCACCGCCCGCACCTGCGGGAGGAGGGAGGGATCGAACCGCTTCACCCGGGCGACGGTGACATGGGGGGTGAAGGCGCGTGGGTCCCGGGGAATGCCCAGGGGGGCCAGGACCTCCTCCACCCGGTCGTGGAGCCGGGCGCACTGGCCGGCATCCTGGACATTACACCAGATGACGCGGGGGGCACGGGGGGGATTGCCCGCGACACCATTCAACGCCATGGGGAACGGGTAGGACCGGAGGGAACGGAGCGCATCCCCGATGGGTGCCAGCATCGACTCCTCCACCTCTCCCAGGAACTTCAGGGTCAGGTGGATGTTCCGGGGATCAACGAGGGTGAGCCGGGCCGCGGACCGCTTCAGGATCTCCTGGCAGGGAGGGATCCGGTCCGTCACTTCCGGGGGGAGATCAATAGCAATAAAAGTCCTGACCATCAACAGTATGTGCGCATCCAGCTCCTAATAGTATTCGATTGCACAGGTGTGGTACGGTTGAGTGAGAAACCCCTGATTCTCTACACGCTCGAGAACTGCCCGAACTGCGATATGCTCAAGAAGTACCTGAAGGGAAAGGGGATTCTGTTCACCGAGCGGGACATGGGCAGCGCTGAATCACTGACCGACCTCCGGGTGAACGGTGTCTTTGCCATGGAGGCCCCCGTGCTCCGGGGCGGTGACACCTTCCTCACCTCCGACGACCTCTTCTCCCGCGGGAAGGTGCAGGAAGGTGTGCTGGACCGGATCCACTGAGCGATCCCGCCCCTCCCGGTTCTGGCTCCAGTGGGGTGCAAATCGGCCCGGAACGGATCCGGGCCGTCGTTTCTCCAAAAGAACCCCGTTCTGGGGGCCGGAGTGGGCCTTATAAAGGCAGGAAAAGGTTTAAAAAGAAATGAAATGCGATAAACTCGATAATCTCAAATAGCAATTCATTAATAGTATGTAACAGGATTCAGCAGGTGACCCCTGTGGTACGGCAGAAAAAAACGGTCACGAGAACAGTTTTCCCGCAGCAGACGACGCTCGACGGCCGATTCCTCTCCCCGCTCCCCAGAGTGCGTTCTTCGGACGGGCACATGGTGGAGTGGGACCGGGAGCGGATCGTCCGGCAGCTCGTCGAGGAGACGAAGCTCCTGGGTGTCTTCTACAACCATGAGTCGGCCACCGAGGAGCTGGCGCGGGAGATTGCCCGGGTGGTGGAGCAGCGGATCCTGAAACTGGATCTCGACTCCCTCTCCGGCCCGCTGATCCGGGAGATCATGAACACCGTCCTCCTGGAGCAGGGCCTGATCGAGTACCGCAACGTCTGCACCCGGGTGGGGACGCCGGTGTACGATGCGCACCAGATTGACGTGGGCCGGGGGTTTGAAGCCCATGAGAACGCCAACCTGCAGGAGAACGCCGAGACCTCCCACAAGAAAAAGGCGGACAAGATCAGCAAGGAGCAGTACCTGCTCCAGCTCCCGCCTCAGCTGAGCGACCACCACCTGTCAGGCGACCTGCACATCCACGACCTGGAGTACTTCGGGACCCGGCCTTTCTGCCAGGACTGGGACCTGCGCTACTTCCTGTACTACGGTCTCATGCCCGACGGGAACGGGACCAAGGCCTCCGTGGCCGGGCCGGCGAAGCGCCCCGAGGTGGCTGTCCTCCACGCGGTGAAGGCACTGGGCTCGGCCCAGACCAACTTCGCCGGCGGCCAGGGCTACTACAACTTCCTCACCTTTCTGGCCCCGTTCTTCGAGGGGATGCCCTACGACGGGATCAGACAGCTGATGCAGATGTTTGTGTACGAGATGACCCAGATGATGGTGGCCCGGGGCGGCCAGCTGGTCTTCTCGTCGGTGCAGCTCTCGCCGGGGGTCCCCTCCCTCTGGAGGGACCGGCCTGTGGTGTACAAGGGCAGGATCTATGACGGGAAGCAGGCGCCGCTCCGGACCTACGGGGAGTTCGAGCGGGAGGTCCGGCTCCTCTTCAAGGCCATGATGGAGGTGATGCTGGAGGGAGACGCCTGGGGCAAGCCCTTCAACTTCCCGAAGCCGGAGATCTCCATCGAGCCGGACTTCATGAAGGAGGACGAGGCCTTCAACCAGGCCCACCCCGACCTCCCGTCCTACCGGGACCTCTACCTCCTCACCTTCGAGCTGGCATCCAAGTTCGGGACACCCTACTACGACAACCAGATGCCAAAGTACCGGGGCGCCGGCAAGGGGATCTCCTGTTACCAGTGCTGTGCCTACCAGTTCTCCACGGTTGCGGACAAGGATACCGACTTCGATGCCAAGCTGGACTTCACGGCGGGAAAGCACTTCTCCATGGGTTCCTGGCAGGTGGTATCGGTGAACTGCCCCCGGGCAGCGTACCGGGCCGACCATGACGACAGCCGCCTCTTTGGAGAGCTCAAAAAGCTGATGGACA
>JAJRDA010000080.1 GCA_028678665.1 Methanomicrobiales archaeon
CGTCCCGGTGGCGATCAGGTACCCCACCGGTGCACCGAGACCCGCGGCGGCGGCGTTCACCGGCCGGGTGAGATCGACGAGGCCCCTAACGCTCATGGAACAGGTGATCGTCTCTCAGTAATCCTATTTCAAGGCATGGGAACGGCTCCTGGACACCGATTCTTAAGGGTCATCTGAAAAGCCGGGGAAACGGATATCCTTACCGGGACAGAGTCCGGGAGGTGGCATGCCCCCTCCCGTCACGCCGTTCACCGTTGGATTTTCAATGCTCCGATACCTGTCCCGAACCCCCCCTCCCTGACAGCAACCGGTCCCTGCGGATGGTCAGGCTCACATCTCGTACCTGGTCACGACACCGTGGATCTTTCCGGTGGGGAGGCGGTAGAACTGGACGAAGTTGGGGGCCAGGCGCTTGACGATGGAAAAGACCTTCCAGACCAGGTTATCCGAGACGATCTCCTCGGCACCGAAGAAGATCGTCTTCTCCTGGATACCGGCCTCCCTGAGGATATGTGTCAGGTCGATCAGCTCCATGTACCCGTACCGGACCTGGAAGACACGGAGGCCCGGGGCCAGTTCCTCCTGGAACTGCCTGTCACGGCCAAAGGCCGAGTCCAGGACCTGGATTGTGATGAGCACGTTGTCCTCGTACAGGATGCCATCCTGGAACATCGTGTGGGAGATGTAGGAGGGGATCTTCTGGATCTCCCGTGTAAAGAAGAGGGCTGTTCCCTTTATCCTGCGGGTGGTGGCATAGACGAGCCGGAACCGCTCCAGGAACTCCTGCTGGTCCACCGGGTTCATGACAGAATAGAGGCGGCGCTGGCCGTAGATGTAGATGAGGATGATGGAGAAGGGAACGGAGGCGATGATCAGGGACCAGTAACCCCCCGCCGGTATCTTGAAGAGCGTGGAGGAAAAGAAGACCACGTCGATGAGGGTCACGATCCCGGCAACCGCCATCCTGCCGAACTGGGCCCTCCGGTAGAAGATGGCGGTGATCATGATACCGGTGATCAGCATGGTCCCCATCACCGCCAGGCCGTAGGCCGCGGCCAGCCGCTCCGAGTATTCGAACTCGTGGAGGATGAAAAGGACCGAGAAGAGGAGGAGCCAGTTCACCGTTCCGATATAGATCTGGGACCGGATCACCTGGGAGGTGAAGTCGATCTTGAGCAGGGGCAGGATCCGGGTGTTGATCGCCTGGTACACGATGGAGAAGAGGCCGGAGATCAGGGCCTGGGAGGCGATGACGGTGGCAGTGACCGAGAGCAGCAGGAACGGGATGTAAAGGAGCGGCGACTGGGAATAGACCATCTCGAAGAGGATGTTGTGGGCATCCGGATGGAGGAGCACGTGGGCCCCCTGGCCCAGGTAGTTCAGCACGAGGGCACCGAAGACGAGCACCCATGCGTTCACGATGGGCTTCCTCCCCAGCTGCCCCATGTCGGCAAAGAGGGCTTCGCCCCCTGTGGCGCAGAGCACCACCTGGGAGAGGATCAGGAACCCCTCGACGCCGTGGGAGAGAAAGAAGTCCACCGCCAGGAACGGGTTGACGGCCAGGAGCACCTGGGGTGCCTGGAAGAGCGAGATGAGACCGGAGCCGGCGATGGCCAGGAACCAGAGAAGCATGACAGGCCCGAAGGCCCAGGCCACCCGTTCCGTCCCGCGGCTCTGGACCCAGAAGAGGCCGACGGCAATGAACCCGGAGATCCACACCAGGTACACCTGCCCGATCCCTGCGGCGCCGGGGATGAGACGGAGCCCCTCCACCGCCGAGAGGATCGAGATGGCTGGCGTGATCACCCCGTCCCCGATCAGGAGCGAGATCCCCACGATGGAGAGGAGCGAGGCGATGGCAGTCCCCCTCCCGGTTCGGAGCATCGGGAGCAGGATCTCCCGGAGCACGATGGTCCCTCCCTCGCCTTTCTCTCCCAGCTGCATGGCGAGCCAGGTATACTGGACGGTGACGAGTACGATCAGGGTCCAGATGATGAGGGAGAGGATCCCCAGGATGTTCTCCAGAGTGGAGGGGATCAGGAGGAAGATGACCGTGAGGGTATAGATGGGGGAGGTGCCGATATCCCCGAAGACCACCCCCATGGCATTGATCGCCCCGCGGAGGGGAGATGGTTCCCGGGGAGGATTGCCCTTTCCGGTCCCGGCTGCCTGGCCCTCTCCCGACGAGCCGGAAGGGGAGGCAGAGTCCGGTGGGGTGGGATCGGAGGGGGCATCCGCGCCCCGTGTTTCCCCGCCGGTTTCCCTGGACTCGGGAATGCTATCACCTGCTCCCCTTTTCTCCGCAGGGGCTCTTCAACCCCGCTCTTTCGATACGGCATTCCGGAACTGAACGGAAGGAGCGGGAAGTCATGGAGAGAAGATGAACAACCCTCGCCGAGGGAACGGATGACCCCTGCATGGTGAATCCTGACGGGCTTGGAGGGATTTGAACCCCCGACATTTGGCTTAGGACGCCAACGCCCTGTCCAGGCTAGGCCACAAGCCCTTCCTATATTATCTCCCCGGATGAGGTATAAGGGTAGTGGATAGGGGAGGAAGAGGGATGGAATGCGACCGGATCCGGGAAGGGAGGACGGAGGTGCTCGTTCCCCGGCAGGATGCCCTGGCCCAGTTCCCGCCGGGCACCGCCCGGGTCTTCTACAACCCGAAGGCAGCCCTCTCCCGGGACGCCACCGTGATCCTGCTGAGCCTGCTCCAGCCACGTGAGTACCTGGATACCATGGGCGCCACCGGCATCCGGGGCCTGCGGGCGGCGGTGGAGGCCAGTGTCCCGGTGGTCATCAATGACCGGGACCCCATGGCAGCCGAACTGATCCGGGAGAACATCGCCTTCGCAGGCGTGCCGGTGGAATCCCTGGACCAGGACGCCAACGTGCTCCTCTCCTCCCGGCGGTTCGAGGCCGTGGACCTGGACCCCTTCGGCACCCCGGCCCCGTACCTGGACTCGGCCTGCCGCTCGGCCCGGCGCTACCTCTTTGCCACGGCCACCGACACGGCCCCCCTCTGCGGCGCCCACCGGAAGGCCGGGATGCGCCGTTACTCGGTCCATCTCGTGAAGACGGAGTACCATGCCGAGGTGGGCCTGCGGACCCTCCTCGGTTTCATCGCCCGCAGCCTGGCCCGCTACGACCGGGGCATGGAACCGCTCCTCTGCTTTTCCCACCAGCACTTCCACCGGGTCCACCTCCGAGTCCTGCCCGGCGCCGCGAAGGCCGATGCCACTCTCGGGCGGGTGGGCTTCGTCCTCCACTGCCAGAAGTGCCTGCACCGGGAGGAGGCCTTCGGCCTTGCCCCCTCCTGCGATCCCTGCCCCCGGTGCGGGGGCCCCCTCACGCCCATCGGCCCCCTCTGGCTGGGGCCGGTGAATGACCCGGCGACCCTGGAGGGGATCTCCCGCCTCCTCCCCGACAACACCCTGGCAGAATCGCCAGCCCTCACCCGGCTGGTCCGCCTCCTCCGGGAGGAACTCCCCACCTCCACCCACTACGATTACCACGTGGTAGCCCGGAACCTCCGGGTATCCCCGCCCCCGATGGAGACGGTACTCGGGCGGCTGGAGGCGTCCGGCTACCGGGCCTCCCGGGCCCACTACTCGGGGACGGTGCTGAAGACGGATGCGCCGATCGGGGAAGTAGAGCGGGCGATCGGGGGGGAGTAAACCCCTCATTCTTTGGGACCTGGCAAGTACTACGGTTCCTGCGCTTTGAGAATCTTCGATCCTGTTCGGGGATCTGCTGACGGGAGGGGGCCAGCCCCCTCCCGGTCCCTCCCCCGTGAGGAATATCCCTTCCATCCTGTCCGGGATCTTCAGATCCATCATTCTCAGAGACCGGGCAGATCATCAGTTTTTATCAACCGAACAACTCGCTATCCTCGTGGGGCGTGGGACCGGGAGGGGGGTCTCCCCCCTCCCGTCTCTCTGCCCTGAACAGATCTTCGTCACCTTCCTCTCCAGTATCCGGTGACGTTGTGGTTCACAGTACCTTCCTGAAAAACAGACATTTCCGCGGCCGGGGACCGCTGCCTCACCGTCGGGTGATGACCGTCACCAGGTCCTTGTCATGGACCTTGTAGTGGAGACCCACCCGCTGCCCCGGGTGCTTCACGTAATCCCCCCAGATCCGGGCGTACCGGAACTTCTCCACGAACTCCCGGTGCAGCTTCCGGCACACGTCCTCAACGGTGGCATTCCTGCGCAGGATCATGGGCTCCTCCAGGTCCGCTTCCTCCCCCTGGGGTTTCATGAACACCCGGATGAATCCAAGGTGGTCGAAAATGGCGTCCTTCAGCTCCTCCATGTGGTAGCCGGAAACCGCCGAGATCATCACGGGTTCGTGCCCGAACCGGGCTTTCAGGTCCTTACGTATCGCCTCCATCGTCTCGCCGTCAACGAGATCCACCTTGTTCACGGCGATGAGGGCCGGGACATAGATCCGGTTCCCGAGCATCGTGTCGATCAGGTCGTCCTGGGTGGCCCCGCCCCGGATCAGGACATGGGCGTTCACCATCCGGTACTCGGCCATGATGGCCCGGATCTCGTCGTCGTCCATCCCGATGTCGCCGACGGATCCGACGTGGACGCCCCCGATAGAGGTCTTCTTGATGGTGATGTCCGGCTTGTCCCGGTTGATCCGGATACCGGCGTCGGCCAGTTCCCGGATCAGGATGTCGTAGTGTTTCTCGCTCCAGACATCGACAAGGAGCACGATGATATCCGCGCCCCGGACGACGGAGATCACCTCCTTACCCCTGCCCTTGCCCATCGCCGCCCCGGCGATCATCCCCGGGATATCCAGGATCTGGATCTTCGCCCCCCGGTGCTCCAGCGCCCCCGGGATCACGGTCACGGTTGTGAAGGCATAGGACCCGACCTCGGACTCGGTGCCGGTGAGGGTGTTGAGGAGCGTGGATTTCCCCGTCGAGGGGAACCCCACGAGTACCGCGGTGGCATCTCCGCTCTTCTTCACCGAGAAGCCCTCGCCACCGCCCCCGGATTTTAACGCCCGCTGGACCGCATCGTCCTTCATCTTCGCGAGCTTGGCCTTCAGCCGCCCGATATGCTTGGACGTGGCCTTGTTGTAGGGGGTGGAGCTGATCTCCTCTTCAATCGCCCGGATCTCCTCTTCGAGGCCGGTCATTTCATTTTAATGGGAACGGCGCGGAGATGAACATTTGGGGTGCAGGCGAATCCTCCCCGCACCCCCCTCACTGTTCCCGGCTCCTCCCACCACCCCATATCACAGACGGAGACGGGAGCTATGTTTATGAACCACCCGGACTACCTAGTAAGAGCGCTGCTATAGTGTAGACCGGCCAATCATGCGGGCCTCTCACGCCCGTGACTGGGGTTCAAATCCCCATAGCAGCACTTCTCACTGGCGGTCTATTTCCTGTTCTCGAAATCGATAGAGGAGACAGCCCGGTCGTCGCAGTTGGCCTTGAGGGTAAATGCGCTTCTCGCTTTTTGCCTCACAAGATCTCTGGCAATCGACCTTACACAAAAAAGAACCGGATGAGATCATATTTATTCCACAGATTCTATCATGACATGAGGAATCTCGATGAGCAATGACATCGTACGAAAGAGGTTTCCGATGCTCGGCATGGCAATCCTGTTGGCTGTGCTCATCGCCGGATGCACCGGGTCGCCATATGGATCGACGACCCAGACTACAACCCAGGCTACAACCCAGGCTACCATTGCACCCACGCCCGAAGAGACAACACTCGCCATACCCGCAGCAACAACACTCGCCACACCCGTGATGACGACGACCCCCACGCCCCAGGTGACGGCCACCCTGTTAAACCAGACCAATGTGTCCGTCACCATCAGGAACTTCGGCTTCAGCCCGCGAATTCTCACAGTTTCGAAGGGGACAACGGTCACATGGACGAACCAGGATCCCACCCCACACCAGATTATCAACGATCCTGGTGGAAGTGGTTTTAATCCCGGACTGGGTCAGATATTTGAGAGCGGTCCTCTCGGAACAGGAGAGAGCTACTCCTTTACCTTTACCTCGACCGGCCTGTTCCCGTACCGCTGCGCCATTCACCCCGCAATGGAGGGACAGATCATCGTAAAATAATTGAAGGTGACACCCTCCAACAACACTCTTTTTACACTTTTTTTGAGTGGGTATATTGAAGTTCACATCCCCATGGCGAGCATCGGGGGTCCGGGTGAGAATCCCTTTTCCAGAAAAAACTGGTATTTCCCGACTGATCGTAAAGGAAGAGGAAGGTCTTCACTGAACCGGTCCTGATTCATCCGGGAGATCCCCCAGCCCTTTCTGCTGGCTGTGAATAGGCTGATTTTCCCCTGACCCGGGACAATTTCGTGTAATCATGACCTTCTGTCCCTCTAAAATATAAAAAACGAACAGTATATCACAAAAATCGGGATCCAGATCACCGCCCAGATGAGCCTGTTCCAGCGGAAGATCCGTTCTCCATCCATCGGTTTCACGGGCATCAACGCAACAACGCTGGTAAGAAGGTTCATCGAAAATCCGGCAGTTCCCATCACCGTCAGGTACCCTCCCAGCGGTAGTAACAGGAAAGAGATACCTGCAAAGAGAAGATTGACGAGGGGCCCCGCCACCCTCACGATCACTTCCTGCAGGTCTGATGCATCCGCCTTTCCCTTCATCAATGTTCGGGAGGGCTGGGCGAATACCGTCCCGAAAATCCACGAAGTGATGAGCATGGTGATCGCACCAAGACCCCAGAACTGTAACTCTGACGGGTAGCCGTAATGTCGTCCGAAAAGGCGGTGGCTCAATTCATGAACGATGGTTGCGATTCCCCCCATGAGAAGGAAAATGAGGAGTGTACTCCATGGAACCGCAATTTTATACTTGATGAGGAAGGCCAGGGCGAATACTGCTGCGCTGCCTGCAATGACAGCAATTTCCCGGACCGTGAGGATCGATACTTCTGAACCGGATACCTGGGGACTGATCTTCCGTTTCTCTATCTCCACCCGGCTCATCATGCCTGCCGTTTCACCTTTCAGGGAGGACCTGACAAGGTCAGATTTTTGAAGTCGTCGGAAAACCCCGGAATCGGAGAGAAATGCTCCCCCGATAATGGTGATCATCCCCACCACCAGCCCTGCGACAGACGCACGTTCGAGAGGAATTGCGGGTATTCCTATCCACTGGATGTTTCCGGATTGGGTGATGGAAGTATCATCCGGGGATCCAGTATCTGCCTGACGGGAGAAAAGGGCAAAGATGCTGAAATGGTACACGATTGCCGTGACACTTCTTCCCTCGGGGTGGATGGTGGTCGGCTGGTTTTCCCAGAGGGATTCCCGGGTATTGTAACCCCGGATGACGAGATCCTCTCCCTTCACCGTATCCCATTCATCCTCACTGAGTGAGATACTGATCACCGCGGGATTGTCAAAGCGGGCTCCCTCCGGGAGACAGTGATATGCGTACCCCAGGTACCTGAAATGTTCATCAGGAGGAATGTCGGGGAGACCTGTCGAGGCGGCCCTCACGATACTCAGCGTGATGACGGGATGGTTCGTGGAATCCAGGACCTGCGTTCCCTGCTGGAGCAGGAGAGCCCCGTGCCTGTCACTTGCGGTTATCTGGACGGAACAGTTCAGGGACCCATCGCTGCTGGTCTTCAATGATCCTGATCCCACATAGCTCTCGAAACACGGAGCAGGGGTTGCCTGTCCGACGACCGGCACGGTCACGGTCACCGGCGGCTGGTGACAGTACATCGGCACCTGGTTTTCACCATAGCCGCAGAGGGTCTGCGTGCCGTCGCAGAGAGTATACCCCATCTGTGTGCCCTGCTGCCGCGTGTAGCAGGAACAGGACGGGGGGCACTTCTGGGGCACCTGGACCGTCGCCGGGGTCACGGTCACCGGCGGCTCGTGGCAGAACATGGGCGCCTGGTTTGCACCATAACCGCAGAGGGTCTGCGTGCCGCCGCAAAGGGTGTACCC
>JAJRDA010000181.1 GCA_028678665.1 Methanomicrobiales archaeon
GCCGCCAAGGTCCCGGATCACCTCCTTCACCGCCCGGATCACGTCCCGCTGGGCCTTGGGGACACCGGTCACCAGCTTGTCGATGTCAAAGGCCCCGCTCTCGGCATCGTAGGCCACCTGCCGCAGGCAGGTATCCACGATATGGATCACCCGTTCGGCATCCTCCTGGTCGATGCTGGACGAGAGCCGGATCCGGGCAGAGGCCTCCCCCAGGCGCACCAGCGCCTCCAGCTGCCGTGCGGTGACAGGCACCGGCTTGTTGGTATCGGCCAGCCCCCGGAGCCGCAGGTAGTAGGTGATGAGGGCCTTCTTCGCGTCGTCCGAGAGGATGGGGTAACAGGTGCGCTTCGCAAAGGCCACGTACTTGCGCATCATCCCCGGCTCGATGTCCGGGGTGACCGGGGCCAGCTCCCGGGCAATGAACTCGTCGTCCACCCCCGGGATGGGCTGCTTCTTGTGCTGGACGATCAGCTCCCCCACGGAATGGACCTTCAGGATGTGATCGGCGATGGCCTCGTCCCGCCGCTGGTCCGGCTGGTCCTGCATGACAAAGACCAGGTCGAACCGGGAGAGGAGCGCCGCGGGCATGTTGATCTGCTCGCCAATGGGGGTGTACTGGTCGAACCGGCCCAGCTTGGGGTTGGCGGCGCCCAGGAGCGCGCACCGGGACCTCAGGGTGGCCGTGATCCCGGCTTTCGCCACCGAGATAGTCTGCTGCTCCATGGCCTCGTGGAGTGCCGACCGGTCCTCGGGGCGCATCTTGTCCATCTCGTCCACCGCGGCGATTCCCATGTCGGCAAGGACAAGGGCCCCTGCCTCCAGCGTCCAGCGACCGTCGCCAAACTCGTCCTTCACCGCCGTGGCCGTGAGGCCGGCAGAGGTGGAGGACTTGCCGCTCGTGTAGATCCCCCGGGGCGAGAGGGTGACCACGTACCGGAGCAGCTGGCTCTTCGCGATACCGGGGTCGCCGACCAGCATCATGTGGATATCCCCCCGCAGGTGGGAGCCGTCGGGCATCTCCTTGGGGATGCCGCCGAAGAGCTGGAGCGCGATGGCCTCCTTCACGTCCTCGTTCCCGTAGATGGTGGGGGCGATGGACCGGACGATCTTGTGGGTCAGCTGGGGGTCCCGGCTCATGGCCAGGATCGCCTTCTCGTCCTCCTCGGTGATGGACACCTCCTCAAACTCCTTCTCCGAGATCTCCAGGGAGTTGCACTCCAGGTAGATGTCAAAGAGGGTGAACTTGCCCGCCGCCGTGATCCGCTGCAGGGACCGCAGGATCCCGTTGATCACCACCCGGTCCCCCGGGGCAACGTTCCCGGTCAGGTCATCGGTCACATCCACGTCCAGGGTCTGGGGCTGCTCCCCGCCCCGGAGCCCTTCGGGCGACTCCTGGATCCGGATCTTCTGGGCGTCGATGAACCGGGACCGGGCAGGGACCAGCTCCATCCGGGTCTTCTTCTCGCAGTGGGGGCAGGTGTCAGGCTCCTGGAACTTGCCGTATCCCTGCCCCATGGAGAGCATCCGGTTGCAGGAGGTGCACCGGAAGACCGCCTCCACGATCCGGGGCCGGACCTCGGTGGTCTTCCGCAGGATCCCCTCCACCGTCAGGAGCTGGCCTATCTGGTGAGCCCGGATCTCCCGGATCGGGGTTTTCCGTGGCAGGCCCGTGAACCGGACATTGATCCGGTGCTTGTCCTTCTCTTCGATCGTGCCGTTCTGGTGCAGGGCGTCCCGGATATCCTCGATCACCTTCCCGGGCGTGTACAGGACAGCATCCGCGAGACTGACAGGGCGGATCTGCCCGTAATCGATGACAAGGGATCTGCGGTGGGGGTATTCCCTGCGGAGCTCCTCCATCTGGCGCTTGTAATGCCTGGTGAGGAACCGGTGCCACTCCGCGGCGATGTCCGTCACCTGTGGCTGCTGCACCTGCTGCGCCATCCCCTCACCCCTTGTTCCCCGTGTCGAGAGCCGCGAGCACGAACCCGGCGAGGAGTGCCTCCATCTGGATCTCGCTGTCGGCCCCCTCGCTGATCCGGAAGTCGGCCTCTCCCATCCGGCTGATGAGGTTCACCTTGAGGGCCCGGTCCATCTTCCGGTCCAGGATCGCCCGGTAGATCTGGTGGAGCAGCTCCAGGGGAGCGATCCCCCGTTCGTCCAGGAGCCGGGAGAGGGCTGCCTCCGCCCCTTCGAAGTCTGCGGCCAGCGCCGCCTTCAGGAGATCCTCGATCTCGTCGGGGCGGGCATGGGCGGTGATCTCGTACAGCTTCTTCTCGGTGATCTCGTTCGAAAGAATCGCTGCACCCTGGAGGGCATTGATGGCCTTCCGCATGTCGCCCTGGGCAATGTCCAGGATCGCCTGTTTGGCATCCTCGTCGACATGGAGGCCCTCCCTCTTCGCAATCCGGTCCACCTCTTCGGAAACGGCGCTCTCATCCAGGGGCCTGAACCGGTAGATGGCGCAGCGGCTCTGGATCGGGTCAATGATCCGGGAGGAGTAGTTGCAGGAGAGGATGAACCGGCAGGTCTGGGCATAGTTCTCCATGGTACGCCGGAGCGCGGCCTGCGCGTCGGAGGTAAGGGCATCCGCCTCGTCCAGGAAGAGGATCTTGAAGGTGGCCCCGGCGAGCGGCGTGGTCCGGGCAAACTGCTTGATCTGGGTGCGGACCACGTCGATGCCGCGCTCATCGGA
>JAJRDA010000081.1 GCA_028678665.1 Methanomicrobiales archaeon
TACCGTGGGGGGGATGAGAAGGGAATGTGCGAGGAGGAGGACCATCGAAACGACGGCGGCCGCGGCCAGAAGGGTAACCAGATTCCCGCGATCCACACCGGTATGGGGGCATGCTCTGATATATGCATTGTTACCGGGGGAGGAGATGCAGGGGAACAGGAACATGATGCCGGGGAAGGGGAAAAGCCATGAAAATGTGGCGAAATCGTATTATATCATTTATTTATAGATATTATAAGAAAATAAACAATTTAACAGTTAAAGTAAAATAGAAATGTTTATTATGAATAAAGATAATTAAACTCTAAGAGCATGGACGTCTTCACCCTGAAAACCTGGCTGATCTTCTACCTGATCTCCTTCGTCACCCTGCTCTGGGTGGTCTTTCTCACCTCGACCGGAGTCATGCTCGGGATCAGCCTCCTCCTGGTCAGCATGGTGGTGGGGGCCAACTTCACCGTGGTGTTCAACGATATCAGGCGCCACCACCGGCGGATTGATATCATGAGAAGTCTCCACCAGGATCCTGTACAGGAACCGGTCCCAGCCAGGGCCGGGAAATGAGGCGCCATGGGAGACGAAATCTACCTGAATCACCTCTTCCAGGAAAAGGAGTTCTGGAACCGGTATGAGAACCTCCGGACCGTACTCCAGCACCTTTCAGAGCAGACGCTTCTTCTCGAGCGGATCCAGCGGGAGACGGTGATTCCCGAGCAGGCCAGGGATATGGCAGGGAAGGCTCTCGCCCGGGACCTGGAGCAGTCCCACCGGCTCTTCCTCGAGAGCTTCGAGAACCTGGTCTCCCATGCCCGCCTTGGCCTCCTCCTGCTGGACATCGAGTGCGCCCTCACCGTTGTCACGCGGGATCTCGTGGAGGTGAAGTGGTGCACCCTCTGGGCCGAGGATACCCCGCTGGAGATCCCGGTCGAGATCGGGCAGCGGTTCGTAAAGGGGATCCTGTCAGGCCCCGGGAGCACCCCTGCGGAGGCCTTCATCCGGTTCTTCGAGCGGGAGGAGTCACTCTGTGACGTGACGTTCGGGGGGATCCAGAACCGGTGCTCGCTCCAGGTGATGGAGGAGCTCTTCCCTGTGAAATGCCTGCACGTACGGTTCCGGCTCCCTGCGCAGACCCTCGTCGATCACCAGGTGATCGGAACGCCCTGATCCCCCTTCTTCCCTGCCTCCGGGAGGAGACATATGATCTCAGGCACAGAGCCCCCGCACAGATTTGATTTCCATTCTTATAGTGAAGCTTTCGATTTGTGATTCGTTATTCAGGATGATTCTACATGTTTTCACATCAAAACAACTCTTCACTGGGAGGATTTGCCCGGTGCCGGCACCTCATCGATGCGAAAAAAATTGCGAAAGGTTATTGGTGAGGGATTCCGAATGTACGTGCAGATGGAGGATCGCAGGCTGAAGATCGTGGTGTTCGGCACCCACGGTGCGGGAAAATCCACCTTCATCCAGTGCCTGGATCCCCAGTCCCGCCACATCGAGGCCCTGGAGGATGACTCCCCCACCACCGTCTCGATGGACTTCGGCAGGGTGGTCCTCTTCCGCCACGTGGTCTATCTCTTCGGCACCCCGGGCCAGGAGCGGTTTGAGTTTGTTCGGAACATTCTCTCCCGGGGGATGAACGGTGCCATCGTGGTGGTGGACGCAACCCTCGGCGTGGACGAGAACACCTACAACCTCTGCGTCTGGCTGAAGGGGAAGGACATTCCTTTCATGGTGATGGCCAACAAGTGTGACTGCGAGGGGGCCGATCCGCAGGGGGTAGCCGCACACCTGGACGGGGCCACGGTCCACGCGGTCTCGGCGCGGGAGGGCACCAACGTCCTCCCTGCACTGGAGACGTTTGTGAAGGGGCTTCTCCCTGCAGAAGCCCTGATCCCATAGCTTTATCTCCTGCAGATCGCACATTCAAGATTAATGCCCCCACGGCACCGGGTTATTCTCCTCCTTTTCGCGCTCGCCATCTGCGCCACCCTTCCGGGATGCCTCTCGCTGGGGATCAACGATGTCCGCTACGACGGCTCCGCCCTCTCCGTCCGCGCATCCAACAGCGGCGAGGCGAGGGAGGCCGCCATCCAGGTGACCGTCTTCCGTATGAAGGACCTGGCACAGGCCGAGGTGGTGACCGAGACCCGGACGATCCAGCTGGCGAGCGGGGTGCACGAGTACACCATTCCGCTCAGCCTCCCGCCGGGGTCCTACAAGCTCTACATCTACCTGATCGTGGACAATGACCGGAAGGCCAGCGTGATCCGGGACATCACGGTGTAGGGGGATGGACCCGAACCTGGCAGCGGCCCGGGGGACCGTCCCCGCCGACACGGTGTTCCGGAACGCCGAGATCTTCAACCCGCTGGACTGCAGCTGGGAGACGACAGGTCTCGCTGTCCGCGACGGCCTGGTGGTGGGGCTGGGGGAGGGCTACCACGGCACGGCCGAGCAGGACCTCTCGGGTTCCCGCGTGGTCCCGGGTCTCGTGGATGCCCACGTGCATATCGAGTCCTCCCTGCTCTGCCCCGCAGAGTTCGCACGGGCAGTCCTCCCCCGGGGCACCACCACCGTCATCGCCGATCCCCACGAGATCGCGAACGTCATGGGAGCGGAGGGGATCGAATACATCCTCCACGAGGGCAGGGCCACCCCGCTGGATATCCTGGTCCTGCTCCCCTCCTGTGTCCCGGCCACCCCATCTGACGCGGGGGGGGCTGTCCTCACCGCGGACGCCCTCCTCCCCTTCCTGGGAAGGAAAGGGGTCATCGGCCTGGGCGAGATGATGGATGTGCCCGGTGTGCTCTCCGGCGATGCGGAGGTGAGGCGCAAGATCCGGCTCTCGGAGATCCGCGACGGCCATGCGCCCACCCTGTCAGGAAAGGACCTGAACGCCTACATCTTCTCCGGCATCCAGAGCGATCACGAGACCACCACGCTTCCGGAGGCGCGGGAGAAACTGCGGAGGGGCATGTACCTCTTCCTCAGGGAAGGGTCCACCGAACGGAACCTGCGGGACCTGGCACCGGCAGTGACCCCCTGCACCGCGTGCCGCTGTTCCCTGGCAACGGATGACCGTCACGCGGACCTGCTCATGGCTGACGGGCATATTGACGACTGCATCAGGACGGCTGTTTCGGCCGGCGTGGAGCTGGAGCTCGCCCTCCGGATGGCCACCCTCTCCCCCTGCGACCGGTTCCGGCTCACGGACCGGGGGGCTCTCGCCCCCGGCCGCCTCGCCGATTTCTGCATCCTGGGATCGGGACCGGAGTTCACCGTGGCGCAGACCTGGAAACGGGGCAAACCGGTGGGGGAGAGGACCTACCGGAAGCCCCGGGGGATACGGCGGCCGTTTGCCTGCACACCTCCCGGCCCGGACCGGATCCGGATCACCGGTTCCGGCGAGGCCCGGGTCATCGGCCTTGTCCCGGGCCAGATCACGACCCGGGACCTGCGGTGTCCGGTGGAGGAGGAGGGGATCCCGGACACCGGGCGGGACATCCTCACGGCGGTGGTCTGCGACCGGTACCGGGACGCGGGATCCGGGATTGGTCCTGTCCACGGTTTCGGCCTGCAGGAAGGGGCCATCGCGGCATCGGTATCCCATGACGCCCACAATATCGTGGCCGTGGGCGTGGAGAGGGAGGCGATCGGTGCGGCGATCAGGAAGGTCATTTCCCTGCAGGGGGGGCTCGTGGCCGTGGGCCGTGACGGGGAGATGGTGCTCGCACTCCCGGTCGCAGGCCTCATGTCCCTGGAGCCCTGCGACCGGGTGGCGGCACGGCTCGCGGAACTGGACCGGCACGTGGAGCGGATGGGTGGTATCCCGCACGCCTTCATGTACCTCTCGTTCCTGGCCCTCACCGTGATCCCGGCACTCCGTGTCACCCCACGGGGGCTCTTTGACGTGGCGACGGGGAAGGACGTGCCGGTCTTTGCCGGCAACGGTTCCACGCCCTGAACGTCATTCGCATCAGGGGATCCCGGACATGAGCCCCTTAGGGAAACCTGCGATCAGAGAAGACCCAGCGCAATAAGGATACCCAGCACAAGTATCACGATACCGGCCACCAGGCGCATCCGGGGTACAGACTGGTCCCTCCACTGCTTTACGTCGGAGAGCCTTGAAATGCCCAGATACACGACCAACGTGACAGCCAGCATCGGGAGTACGAAGATAACGTTGTACAGGACCAGGTACGGAAGCGCAGCCGCCGTGTCGTACGCCGAGAGGATCCCGCAGCTGATCAGGTAAGGGCCGATGGTACAGGGGAGGAGGAAGAGGGTAACCACGGCTCCGATCAGAAAGGCACCCGCCGGTGATGAGACCCGGTCCAGGAGGCCCTTCAGTGAACCCTTCCATCCCGTCGGGATGGCGGTGGACGGAGCGGGAGCGGTCCTGGAGAATGCATCCCGTATGTAGAGGAACCCGATAACGATGGCCACCACCCCCAGCACCCTTGTGAACCAGATCCGCATGGAGGCCAGCTGGGGTACCATCTGGAAGAGGGTCACCATGATGATCCCGTACAGGAAATAGAAGATGAAGACGGCTGCGGTGAAGGCGAGACCCGCCAGGAGCACCTGCCTTCGCTGGTCAGGGGCCCGGGTGATGAGGGAGAGGAGCACGACCACAAGAACGGCGAGGCCGCAGGGATTGATGGCGTTAACGGCTGCCAGCGCCATAATCTTCCCGACCTCTAGGGGTGGGGGCACCTCGCACTCGCCCGGGGTCGTGGCGGTGGGCTCAGGGGTGATGGTGGCATCGTTCCCGTCCCCCACCACATCCTCCCCGTTCCACTGGAATATCCACCCGTTCAGCTGTACCGCATGCTGAAAGGGGGCCTCAACGCCAGGGTGGGTGACCAGTTCGGGTGTGATCCGTGTCCATCGGGTTCCCCCCAGCACTCGGGTTGGATCCGGGTCCGCGAGCAGGCTGCGCAGCACCTCGTTGTCTCCCCCCGGCCCGGTCCGGATCAGGATCCGGTCGCCATGCCAGATCCGTGGCATTCCCTTCAGCGAGACCATATCCAGGGTATCGAGGCTCTGTGATCCGTCCGGGAGTGAGGCGGGATCCCTCTCCAGGGACTCCAGCAGGGGCGGGACCCCGGACAGGATGGAAGAATCCCCAACGAATATCTGGGAGGGAGCCACGAACACGACCGGCACCCCGAGGCCGGTATGATAGGTCCGGTCCAGCTCCTCAAACGCAACGTAGTTCCCGGGCCGGGTGGCCAGCTCGTATTCCACCACCACCAGGGACGGGTGGGTCTCCAGCCAGTCACCCATGAGGTGGGGATTCACATTCGCACAGTGGCTGCACCCGTCGGAGGTGTAGTAGTACCCCACCAGGTTATCGCCAGCCTCACCCTGTGCTGATGCGAGGGGGACCAGGAGAGCGAGGGCAAGAAAGAGAACGGCGAGAGTACGGGACACAGTGATTCCAGACCTGCATGAGAAGCAAGGAGAGAACGTTCTCCAGAAATATCAGCTGATTCGTCCGATAAGCGTTTCCCATGGGATGACCCGGCTGCCCCCGCACCGTCACACGGAGAGGACGTTAAGGAGGCCCGGCCAGAATCCCGGCACGAGGATGGCGAGGAGGCAGATGAGTACCGGCTGGTGGAGGAAGTAGAGGAGCAGGGAGTGGCGGCCAGGCCAGAGCGCTCCCCGGGGAACTTCCCGGATGGTGGAGGGGACACGGAATCCTCGCTTCCCGCCGGGATACAGGGCATCTCCGAGGGCTATCCCCAGCATGACCACCCCCATCCAGGGGAAGAGGGGGACCCAGTCCAGGCTGGAGAAGCCGGGCGGGTACACTCCCAGGGGCAGGAGCAGGAACGGCCCCTCCACGGGGAATACCAGCACCCCCAGCAGGATCACCGCTACCCCGGCGAACGGCAGATACCTCCGGAACCGGAAGAAGAGGGGGGAGAGGAGGATCGAGATGCCGATACAGTGGAGGATACCGAAGAGCACCGGGGCACCGGGGACGACGATCAGGGTGACCACGGTGACCACCATGCCCGCGGCAAGGAGACCGATCCCCCTTTCCAGATACTTCAGGAAAAACGCCTTCTTCCCCAGGCGCGCTCCTGCCCGCGCAGCGGAGAGGGAGAGGGAGGTCCCGGCGATTCCGAGAAAGAGCGTGGCCGTGGCCAGCTGGAAGCCCTTCCAGAAGCCGGTGGTCACCGGGATCATGGCCACGCCGGTGAACGCCAGGTCAAAGAGCGCGTGGTACACCACCATCATCGCGATGGCGAGACCGCGTGCGAGGTCGATCTCGGGAAACCGTTCGTGCGGCGAGGGCTGAAACCATCGTGCAGGGATCAGGTCCATGGGCCCTTCTCTCCTCCACCGGTTCTTCAGCTCCCGCCCCTCTTCTAGCCATCCACCGGACGACACGATGGCCTGCAGGCACCCGTATCTCCTCCGGCTGATCCCAGGGGCGGCACCCTCCCACCACACCATCCAAGGGTGACAGGGTGAGATTCATGCCTCTTGAGCCGCAACCTGAAGAGAGAGTATGGGCGAGCAGGGCAGGGACAGAAAACCGTCGGGTGGGCACCGGGAGGATGAGCACGTGGTGGAGGCCATCGGCCGGACGCGTATCGTGATCCGGCAGGGGAAGGTGGTGGAGGTAGGGGAACCCCTGATCCGGGACTGCCCCCTCGCCCGGCGCTTTGCCGTGCCGGTCACGGACTTTTCCCCGGAGGCTATCCGGGCCAACATCGAGCATCGCATCGCCTCCTTCGGGATGTGCACCGGTACCCGGGACCTCCTCTCGGACCGGGACTTCGTGCTCTTCGGTGCATCGGAGCTCCTCGCGACCGCGCTGCGGGCCGGCCTCGTCTCCGCGGTGGTGCTGGCCTGTGACGGAGCGGGGACCGTGGTCGTCACCCGCCCCGACCTCGTCCAGGGGATCGGGGGCCGGATGTCGGGCCTGGCCCGTACCGCCCCGATCCCGGAGGTCATCGCCGGGATCCGTTCCCTTGGCGGTGAGGTGCTGGACCCACGCGGCGGCGCTATCGACATGCCGTCCGGCGCCGACCTGGCTGCGGTGCGGGGCCACCGTCGGTTTGCGGTCACGGTGGCATCAGCGGATGATGCCGTGCGGATCCGTGCCCTTCATCCGCGGGCGGTGATCTGTGCCGTCCACACCACCGGGATCAGCCGTGAGGATGCGGAGCGGATGGTCCGGGCCTGTGACCTGGTCACTGTCTGCGCGTCCCGCCACCTGAGGGACCTGGGCGGTTCAGCCCTCATGCAGGCAGGGACCGCGATTCCCGTCTTTGCCTTCACCCCGGCCGGAAAGGAGGTGATCCTTGCCAAGCTGCGCGAGACCGGGTCACCCGTCCTCGTGAAGGGAGAGCGCCTCCCGGTCGCGGGCGGAAAGGGATCGCCGGACCCCCTGGTCTGAAGAGAATCACCTTCGCATCCCGCCGGCATCGTGTTTATCATCACGCGGAGCCAAGGGTTCTGGTCATATGGACAGCACGACCATGGTAGGCCTCCTGGCCGGCACCCTCACCACCCTCGCCTTCCTCCCCCAGGTGATCCGGGCATGGCGCAGCCGGTCCACCCGGGACCTGTCCACGGGGATGCTCATTATCTTCCTCATCGGGATCGTGCTCTGGACCTTCTACGGGATGGAGATCGGTTCGTTCCCCATGATCGCCTCCAACGCCACCACGATCGGCCTCGTCGGCATCCTCCTCACGCTGAAGTTGAAGTACGGGTGACGCGCACCGGGGATATAATTGTCCTTTTTCCTGGCCTCTGTCCGTCGGCTAATTCGGACTGCTATCTCAAGATTGTGCCCGCAAAGGAATCCAGAATTGATCGGATTCCGGGATTTGCGTAGGTACTGATGAGACGCTCTTGGGGGCTCCGCCCCCGCCGCGCCCCCGATGAAGTCGTCTGAGAAGATGAGA
>JAJRDA010000082.1 GCA_028678665.1 Methanomicrobiales archaeon
AAGTCCTCGATCAGGAGGGCGCTCGAAGGGATCTCGATCATGATCCCGAGCGTCGCCGCCTCCACGTCCACCCCCCACCCCTGCATCAGCTGCTTTGCCTTCAGAAACTCGTCCGGGTGGGAGACCATGGGGAACATCATCCCCAGGTTGCTGTAGCCTTCCTTCCAGAGGCGCTTGAAGGTCTCCACCTGCATCCGGAACTGATCAGGGCTCGCGAGGTCCCTCCGGATCCCCCTCCAGCCCAGCATGGGGTTGTGCTCATGGGGCTCGTCCTCTCCTCCCAGCATGTTCCGGAACTCGTCGGTGGGGGCGTCCAGGGTGCGGACCCAGACCGACTTCCCCGGGAAGGCATCCAGCACGATCTTGATCCCGTCGTGGAGCTCCCGGATGAACTCCTCCTCCTTCCCCTGCTTCACGTACCAGCCCGGGGTCTTGTTCAGGCCGAGAATCAGGTGCTCGATCCGCAGCAGGCCCACGCCGTCTGCCCCCGTGGCGGCTGCCCTCGCCGCCGCCTCGGGGAGGGAGACGTTCACCTTCACCGCGGTGGCGGTGATCAGGGGGGCAGCGGCAACCGCTGCCACCGCGACTGCCTTCCTTTCGGACGCCGGGACCTCCCGTGCCCCGTCGTAGACGTGCCCCTTCTCCCCGTCCACGGTGACCATCTGCCCCGGCCGGAGCACCGCCGTTGCCTTCTTCGTCCCCACGACCGCCGGGGTACCCAGCTCCCGGGAGACGATGGCCGCGTGGCAGGTCATGCCCCCTTCGTCCGTCACGATGGCAGCCACCTTGCGCATGGCAGGCACCATGTCCGGGTTCGTCATCCGGGCCACCAGGATGTCCCCCTCCTTCACTGTGCCCACGTCTTTGATGTTGTGGACAATGACAACCCGCCCGCTCCCGATCCCCGGCGAGGCGCCCTGCCCCTCCACGAGAACGGACCCCTCCCCGCACTGGGAAGCGGAAGCGGCCTGGGGCGCGGCTGCGGTCTTGATGGTGGTGATGGGCCGGGACTGGAGGATGAAGAACTCGGGTCCCACGATCGCCCATTCCAGGTCCTGGGGAACCCCGTAGTGCTGCTCCGCGATCCTCCCGAACATGGCGAGTTTTGCCACCTCCTCGTCCGAGAGGAGGGGGCTCGCCTGCTGCGGGCCGGGCACCTCCGCGAGGCGCGTGCCCTTCCTCCCTTCAGGGATGATCATCTGGATCTTCTGGGCGATGAGCCGGTCCACCACCTTCCCGGACCGCTGGTCAAAGACATACTTGTCCGGGGACACGGTGCCCGATACCACGGCCTCCCCCAGGCCCCAGGACCCCTCGATGATCGTGAGGGGCTCCCCGGTCACCGGGTGGGAGGTGAACATCACACCGGCCTTCTCTGACGGTATCAGCTGCTGGACCACGACCGCGATGTTCACGGTCCGGTCATCGAACCCCTGCTTTGCCCGGTAGTAGATGGCCCGGCCGCCGTAGAGCGAGGCCCAGCAGTGCCGGACGGCCTCCAGGAGGTCCTTCTCCCCCAGGATGTTCAGGTAGGTCTCCTGCTGGCCGGCAAAGGAGGCATCCGGGAGATCCTCGGCGGTGGCGCTGGACCGCACCGCCACGATCGTGTCGGATCCCATGGTCCGGTACGCCTCCCGGATCCGCTTCTGGAGGGAGGCCGGCATCCCTGCCGAGAGCACCAGTTCCTTGGCCTTCCGGGACGCCTCCTCCAGGGCTGCGGAGTCCTCCACGTTCAGGTCGGTCATGGTGGCAAAGAGCCGATCCTCGATGCCGGTCTCCATGAGGAACCTGCGGAACGCCTGGGCCGTCACCACGAATGCCCTCGGGACCGGAAGCCCGATGGAGAACATCTCCCCCAGGGATGCACCCTTCCCCCCCACCGAGGGGATATCCTCTTTCTGGATCTCCTCAAGCCTGAGTATGTCAGGGGCCTTCTTCATACACCGTCACCTCGCGGGTTGTGATACAACCTTACCCCCCAAGGGATATATGTTGCTACTTTTCTCCCGGCAGAAGGCAGGGCGGAGGAGGAAGTATCGAATGCCAGCGGGGAGTAGCGGGGTACCTACCGGCACGGCATCCCGGTGGACAGGGCGTGATCTCTCCCGATGCTCCTCCCATAACCTCCGGAATCCGTTCCCCGGTACCCTGCGGTGCTTCCCATGAAAACCATGATGAGGGGCGAGGCCGACTGAATATGGGATTTGCCGTGGCGTTCAAGGTGCTGGTCAGCGACCCCCTGGCAGAAGAGGGCTTGGCCATTCTGCGGGAAAAGTGCAGCGTGGATGTGAAGACCGACCTCCCGGAGGAGGAGCTGGTGCGGATCATCGGGGGCTACGATGCGCTGGTGGTGCGCAGCGGAACGACGGTCACCGCGCGGATCATCGAGGCCGGCCACCGCCTGAAGATCATCGGGCGGGCAGGGGTCGGCGTGGACAACATCGACGTGGAGGCTGCGACAAAGAAAGGAATTCCGGTCGTGAATGCACCCGAGGGGAACACCCTGGCCGCCACCGAGCACACGATTGCCATGATGTATTCGCTGGCCCGCAACATCCCGCAGGCAAATGTATCCCTGAAGCAGCGGCAGTGGAAGCGGTCGAAGTTCATGGGGGTGGAGCTGAACGAGAAGACCCTGGGCATCGTGGGCCTGGGGCGCATCGGACGGGAGATCGCGAAGCGGGCCAAGGCCATGGAGATGCGGTGCATCGCCTACGATCCCTTCCTCACGAAGGAGCGGGCCGCCCAGATGGGGGTGGAACTGATGGGCCTGGACGACGTGATCCGGCAGGCGGACGTCATCACGGTCCACACGCCCCTCACCAAGGAGACCACCCACCTGATCGATGCCGGGAAGTTCGCCATGATGAAGGACGGCGTCCGGATCATCAACTGCGCCCGGGGAGGGATCATTGATGAGAAGGCCCTGTACGATGCCCTGAAGTCCGGGAAAGTGGCGGGTGCTGCGCTGGACGTCTTCGAGGAGGAACCGCCCACGAAATCCCCGCTCCTGGACCTGGACAACGTCATCGTCACCCCGCACCTGGGGGCATCGACGGTGGAGGCCCAGCTGAACGTGGCGGTCTCGGTGGCGAAGCAGGTGATCACCGTGTTTTCAGGCGGGCAGGCCAAGTACGCGGTGAACGCCCCCATGATCCCGGCCGACCTCCTGGACCGGATCGAGCCCTTCGCCATTCTCGCCGAGAAGATGGGCCGGTTCCTGATGCAGCTCGTGGAGGGCCGTGTCGAGACGGTCGAGCTCACCTATGGCGGGGAGCTCGCTGCCATGGCCCCCAACACCCGGTTCGTCACACGTCTCGCCCTGAAGGGGATCATGGACCCCATCCTCCAGGTGCCGGCCAATATCATCAACGCCGAGTTCATTGCCCGGGAACGGGGCATCAGCGTGCGGGAGACCCTCACCGAGGAGTCCCAGGGGTTCCGGAACCTGGTCACGATCCGGCTGAAGACCGACCGGATGGAGGAGACGATGGCAGGCACCGTCTTCACGAAGGACCGGATCCGGATCGTGGCCATCGGGGGGTACACGATGGACATGATCCCGGAGGGTTTCGTCATCGTCTCCCGCCACCTGGACAAGCCGGGGGTCATCGGCCGGGCGTCCACCATCCTGGGGGAGGCCAGGATCAACATCGCCGGCATGCAGGTGGGCCGGATCCGGCAGGGCGAGGAGGCCATCATGGTGCTCAACGTGGACTCCGAGGTGCCTCCCGAGGTGATGGACGAGATCCGGACCAAGGTCGGCATCTTCACCGCCAAGTTCGCGAGGATCTGACCATCTGACAACCTTCCACGCAATCTTTTATACGGGGAGATCACATACCGGTAGTCCGGAAAAATTCTTCGGGCTCGTGGTCTAGCTGGTTATGACGTCGCCTTGACATGGCGGAGGTCTCGTGTTCGAATCACGACGAGCCCATCCCTCGCCTTCTCGCACCCGATGAAGTATCCCCTGTCTCTGCCGGGAAGAATGCACGGCCGGCCAGGGTTGTGCTGGCACAGGGTGCCGGGATGCAGGTTCCCGAATGCAGCCTGCCCCGGCTCACTCTACATTTTCTCCTGAAAGCGAGGATTTATCCCCTGCTTGACGGTACAGCTCCTGCAGGAGAAAGGAGCCCGGATGGACAGGAAGGCGCTGAACCGGCGGGTTACCCTGAGTGCCATCGGAGCGATCTGCACCTTCATCGTGACTGTTGCCGGGTCGGTGCTCCTGAAGCCCGATTACCATATCTTCATGAACTACCTCTCCAACCTGGGTACCGGCGAGGTCTCCGGCCTTCTCTTCAATGCCGGCATGGTATTAACTGCCGTTCTGCTGGCCCTGTACTTCGCTTCCCTGCGACAGGTCCTGGGCAACCGGGACCGGGTTACGCTTGGGACCGCAAGCGGTCTCACCTCCGCGGCTGCCCTTGCCGGTGTGGGGATCTTTCCCGTGGGCGTGGAACCCTTTCATACCTTTTTTGCTGCGCTCTTTTTTCCGGCCTCTGCTCTTGCCGTGGTGCTCTACCACCTCTCGGTAACCGAAGACCGCATCTCCACGCCCATCAGCCGGGCGTCCGGCGTGGCGTACGTGGCTCTCGGGGTGTTCTTCGTTCTCCTGGAACGGCCCTGGGTGGAGAACCTGGCGGTCGTGGCCTTCGGTATCTGGCTGCTTGCCATGGTGGAGGTGAGCCAGCGCTCCCCTCCTGCACCGTCCCGCCACCGGGCCACCACCGTCTGATACGCCCGTTCATCCCCTGTGTCGGGATGACGGGACGGGATCTGTCCCTGGAGCGTCTCACCTGCCAGCGACTGGTGAGCGCCCCTTACCCAATGGATTCATAAGTGGATCCTCCCCATAGTATACAGAGCGTGGCATCCGGATTCCCCGGAAGGGTTTGCCCAGGAACCGAGAGACGCTGTGGTACAGGAGAGAAGGGCCATGGAGAACATATCCCCGAAAGTACAGAACCAGCTGGCGATGCTCCAGCAGCTGCAGCAGCAGCTCCAGACCGTTGCCGCACAGAAAGCCCAGTACGAGATGGCGATCCGCGAGTCCCGCCGGGCCATCGAGGAGCTGAAGGATCTCCCCGAGGACGTGGAGGTCTTCTCCAACGTCGGCACCGTCATGGTGCAGCAGAAGAAAGAGAAGGTGCTCACGGGCCTCAACGAGAAGGTGGAATCCCTGGAGCTGCGGGTCAAGTCCCTGGAGAAGCAGGAGAAGGCGATGCAGGCCCGGTTCGAGCAGCTCTCCACCCAGATCAAGGGCGTCCTGGAAGGGGGAAAGAAGCCCATCCCCGAGGCGGACTGATCAGCCCCTTCTCGTTTTTTCTCACTCATCATTCAGTACTGAAGAACCATCAGAACAGGATCTTTCCTTCCCGTTCTTACCCGGGATGTCGAACGGGAGGGGGCAGGCCCCCTCCCGGTCCCTCCCCCGGTGAGGATAACCCACCTGTCGGCTTCTCCTTTCCTGCGAACCGGATCTGTTCCCTCAGGCCACCCGCTGCAGCAGGTTGATGGCGTTCACCATCGCCTCCACCGAGGCGATGACGATATCATCTCCTGACGCGCTGGCGTCGAAGATGTGGCCGTGCTCGTCCTCGACGGCGATGGTGACGTGCCCGATGGCGTCCGATCCCCCGGAGATCGCCTCGATCTTGAAGTCCTTCAGGGTCACCTTGGCCGGGAGAATGCCCAGGATCGCCTTCATGGCGGCATCCACCGGGCCGTTCCCCACGCTGCTGTGGATGTGCTCCTCGCCGTTGACGAGCGCCCGGATCGATGCCGTGGGGATGATGTGGTTCCCCGTGATGACGGCGATATCTTGGAGATCGATGATCTTGCCGTTCGCGGTGACACCCATCACCGTCTCGGCAATGGCATAGAGGTCCGCATCCGTCACCCTCTTCCCGCGTCCGGAGATGGCCTTGATCCGTTCCACGATGTCGTCCAGCTGGGGATCCGTCGGGGTGAGGTGTGCCTCGGAGAGCATCTGCCGCACCGCGTGCCTCCCCACGTGCTTCCCCAGCTTCAGCCGGCGGCGGTGCCCCACCATCTCCGGCGTCATGATGCCGGGCTCGAAGGTATCGGAGCAGGCGATGACGCCGTGGGAGTGGATCCCGCTCTCGTGGGCAAAGGCGTTCTCCCCCACGATGGGCTGGACCGGGAGGATGGGGAATCCCGAGCAGCGCGAGACCAGGCGCGAGGTCTCCACGATCCGCTTCGTATCGATCCCCGTGGAACTGCCGTAGATGCAGTGGAGGGCCATCACCGTCTGGGCCAGATCCGCGTTCCCTGCCCGCTCGCCCAGGCCGTTCACCGTCACCTGGACCTGGGAGGCACCCCCTTCGACGGCGGCCAGGGTGTTCGCCACCGCGAGGCCGAAGTCGTTGTGGCAGTGGACGTCGATGGGGCAGTCCACCGACTCCCGGATCCGGGAGATCAGCTGGACCATCGCCGACGGGGTGATGACCCCCACGGTATCCGGCACGTTGATGGTGGTGGCCCCTGCCTCGACCGCCGTCTGGAAGACCTGGATAAGGTAATCCCACTCGGTCCGGGTCGCGTCCATGGCCGAGAAGAGCACCTGGTCGCACCGCTCCCGGGCATAACCCACCACTGCGAGAGTCGCTTCCAGTATCTCCTCCCGGCTCTTCTTGATCGTATGGATGCGCTGCACCTCCGACGTGGGGATGAAGACGTGTACCATGTCCACCCCGCAGGAGAGCGCCGCGTCCACGTCGCCCTTCGTCATCCGGGCCAGGCCGCAGACATTGGCCGAGAGGCCCATGCGGGCGATGGCGGTCACGGTCTCCCGCTCCGAGTCGGAGGAAGCGGGAAATCCGGCCTCGATGACGTGGACCCCGATGTCGGAGAGCTGCTGCGCTATCTCCCGCTTCTGGTCCAGCGTGAAGGAGATGCCAGGTGTCTGTTCCCCGTCCCGGAGGGTCGTGTCGAAAACAGTGATCTGCGTGCTCGTGTGTCTAGGGGTGAAGAAGACAATACCCCACAGCCTTCGTTTCCTGGGACATGGATAACCGGTGTGCGGTCATCCTATAAAAAGGTCGTACGGGAACGGCACCGTCTGGCGGGGAACGATATGTTTAATAAGCGGGTTTTCCAATCTTACAGAGCACTTGCCCGCCTTAACTCAGCCTGGTAGAGTGCGCGGCTGTAGTTTGGTTTACCGCCGAGGTAACTGCGCAGCTACCGCGATGTCCCCGGTTCGAATCCGGGAGGCGGGATCCCATTTCCAGGTGCAACCCGTGCCCAGGTAGTGTAGTGGCCTATCATGTCGGCCTGTCACGCCGACGACTCGGATTCGAATTCCGACCTGGGCGTTCTCATGTTTTTCGGGCAGGACTTTTGGCAAAACATCCGCTGTCAAGATCACAACGAGGTTATAATCTACCGGATACAGCAATCAGCCCGATACCCAGGATACCGATCATCGCAGCGACTCCGGACTCAATGATATTGAAAACTAGGAGGGCAGCCGCCGCCAATGCGATACACAATCCACCAATAAACAGGATTCTGTTCATGTGTGTCGCTTCTCACATTCCTTAAACGTCTTCTATCATTTAAAGGCAACTGATCCCATCTAAGCAGTGAACGTGCCGATCGTAATGGGCGTTGCTCACCTACGACGCCTCTTCTTGCCGTACTCCTCGCCGCTGCGATCTTCAAGGTCAACGTGGATCGGCAGGTAGTTCGCCATAAAAGCGATAATGAGGGGGGTGGAGATGTCCGCAGGTCTCGGAAGGATCCAGAGAAAAATCCTGGCTGCCACAAGCCAGGATATCGTTGTGTTGCACCTGATGAAGGGATCCCGCTCA
>JAJRDA010000083.1 GCA_028678665.1 Methanomicrobiales archaeon
CTGGACCAGGAAGCCTCGGTGCCCCTCATGCGGAAGGGGGAACAGGTACCCGGGGTCCGGGTGACGGAGGTGGACTTTGTCACCCTCTGCCACCCGGACCTCTGCCACGCGGTGATCAAGCTCGTGGGAAGCGTGAAGGCCTTTGACATCGGTGAGGAGGTCACGGTGGGCCCGACACCGGTGAACAAGCTGATCCTCCGGGGCGAGATCATCGGGAAGGACGAGGTGCAGCAGTCGCTCGTCCTCTCCATCACCGAGATGCTCTCCCTCCCCAAGCAGCCGGTGAAGCACTACATGTCCTCTCCCCTCCTCACCCTGTCCCTGCAATCCACCTTCGGGGATGCCCTCCGGCTCTTCACCGAACACCACATCCACGGGGCGCCGATTGTCGAGGGCGGTACGCTCCGGGGGATCGTTTCCCTCACCGATATCGCGAAGGGCCTGACCCGGGGCATGGACCTGGAGAGCCGCGTGGCGTCAGTGATGACCACTGACGTGGTGTTTGCCGAACCCACCACCCGGCTCTACGAGGTGGTGAAGCAGTTCAAGGAACGGCAGATCGGGCGGCTCATCGTCGTGGAGGGGGGCGTTCCGGTGGGCATCCTGACCCAGTCAGACATCATCGGGGTCTTCCCCTCCCTCTGAGTACGGCTGCCCGGGAGGAGGACGCAGGTATTTACACCGGCCCCACCCATGATCTGTGGAGTATTCCCCCGGGGCACGGGGGGAGTGAGGAGGGGAGAAGAGCATGACCGAGATTCCACTTTCACCGATGGGCAGGCTGATGAAGAAGGCAGGGGCAGAACGGGTGAGTGCCGGCGCACGGGAGGCGCTAGCCGCGCTCCTCGAAGAGTACGCGCTTGTCCTCGCCAGGGAGGCGGTCAAGCTGTCCACCCATGCAGGGCGGAAAACGGTGACCGATGCCGATCTCAAGATGGCATTTGAAATACTCCGGTAGATTTCCCGTGAAAATTTCCTGCCGCGGGCGGAATTCTCTGAATTCTCCGTTTGCACGGTTTTCAAATATTTTAAATATTAATAAGTAACCTTTGTGTGTATATGAGTCTCATACTGTCCCGGAACCTCTCGAGAAAGAAGGTGATGAGCAATGATGGGATGCTCATCGGTACGCTCAGAAACGTGATGGTGGATTTCGACACGGGTCAGGTGATAGACCTCATCGTGGTACCGGATCCCAGCTTCAACGCCGAGGGGTACCGTATGGACGGGGACCGGATGTTCATCCCGTTCGAGGCAGTGAAGGATATCAAGGACTATATCGTCGTGGACCGTTACCTCTCCAAGAAGTAGGGAAGATACCGCTGTACCGCCTCAATAAACCCATCACCGTACCTTTTCTCCGCCACCATATCGGCAGCCGCCCGCACCGCGGGGTGGCCGTTCGCCACCGTCGCCCCGATCCCGGCCACCTGGATCATCTCCAGGTCGTTGGCCGAGTCCCCCACCGCCATCACCTGCTCCAGGGGGAGACCCAGCTCCTCAGCGAGGGCCCGGAGGCCCGTGCCCTTGCTGATGCCCGGTGACTGCAGGTGGATGGCAAAGCCCGTGTCTATCACCCGGATCGGGGTCCCGTCCAGCACCGCCCGGACCTCGTCCACCGGAACCGTGCGGGCGAAGGCCACGTCTGAGAACCGGTAGTTCGGGCTGAAGAGTTCCAGGACCTGCCCCTTCACGGCGAAATGGTGTTCCACGGTATGGTACGCGTCCCACGCCTCGTTCCGATCGCCGAAGACACGGATGGGGCCGGTGAACCCGATCCGGTACGCGCCGCCGTTCTCGGCGATGAGGGTCCCGTCGGATCCCAGCAGCCGGGAGAACGCATCCATGAAACAGACCGTGTTCCCGCTGGCCGGGATCACGCGGATACCCTTCCGGATCAGTCCTCTCAGGCAGTCCAGGGCCGGGAGGCTGACCCGCCGGTCCTCATCGGTCAGGGTACCGTCCAGGTCGCACGCGAGGGCGCTGAGCCTGATGCGGGTGCTGTCGGCTGGATTGTTCAGACTGTATCCCACCTGACAGGTAGGTTCGTTTCTCCTGGCATAAGACCATGCACCTCATGCTGTTCGGTCGTCATGCATCATGCTCTGGCGGTGTCATGTGGTTGCCGAGTACTACCGGGACGCTCCAGGGGGGGATCCTCTCGGTCCCCCCGCCGCGTGGGCGCCCCCGAAGAGGATGGGATGATCTTCGGTTATTACCGATGGGGAGAACCATCCTCATCGGGGGAGGGACCGGGAGGGGGCAGAGCCCCCTCCCACACGATGTCCATGAACCTCCCTTCGCATGGATGAGACGAACCTATCCTGCCGTCGCAGAAAAGAGACTGTTGAAAAATGGGGAGGGATCCGCGCCCTATGCCACGGGCCGGAGGCCGGCCTGCTCCACCATGAAGGTGGCCTCGCCCTCGGGCAGGTTAGGGCTGTCCACCAGGCGTGCGATCCGCTTCCCGCCCTTGCTCTTCCGGAGGTAGAGCCGGAAGGTGGCGGAGTGGCCCACGATGTTCCCGCCGATAGGCTTCGTGGGGTCACCGAAGAAGACGGCCGGGTTGGACATTACCTGGTTGGTGACGAGGCCAATCGCGTTGTGCTCGTCGCAGAGACGGAAGAGGTCGTGCATGTGCCGGTTCAGCTTCTGCTGGCGGGGGGCCAGCGTGCCCCGGCCGGCGTACTCGGCCCGGAAGTGGGCGGTGAGGGAGTCGACGATGAAGATCCGGACCGGCTTGTCGCTGGACCGGAGCTCGTTGGCCAGTTCACGGGCGGTGTCGATCATCAGCATCTGGTGGTCCGAGGTGTGCGCCCGGGCCACGTGGATGTGGTCCAGGAACTCCTGGACGGGGGGGACATCACCCCCCAGGCCGTTCACCATCTGCTCGATCCGCTCAGGGCGGAAGGTGTTCTCGGTGTCGATGAAGAGCGCGCTCCCGAAAAGGCCGCCCCGCTCCTCAGGGAGCTGGACGTTCACCGCCATCTGGTGGGCGATCTGACTCTTCCCTGATCCAAACTCCCCGTACATCTCGGTGATGGCCTGGGTCTCCATCCCCCCGCCCAGCAGCTCGTCCAGCTCCGGTACAAAGGTCTTCAGCTTCTTCACGTTCTTCCGCTGCTCGAAGATATCCGTCCCGGTCTTGAAGCCGCCCACCTTCGCGACTTCCCTCGCGGCCCGGATCACCTTCTTCGCCGTGGACTCGCCGATCTCGGCCACCTCCGCCAGCTCGACCGGCGATATGGTGGCGATGCTCTCTATGGTGGTATACCCTGCCTCTCGCAACTTGTCGGCCGTGGTCGGCCCCACACCGGGCAGGTCTTCAATCTCTTGCTGGTTTGCTGTCATGCATCCTCACTCAACTTGCAGGGATGATTCCACAACACCCTCCCCCCTCCCGGCTTATAGAGGGGCGGGCATGCGCCGCGAAAGTGAATCCCGGTGGGTCAGCTGCCCAGGGAGGCCAGCAGCCGCCCCAGCCGTTCCTGGACCTCGCCGGCATCGGGTTCTTTCACTTCGTGGGAAAGGGGGATGATGCGGCGACGCTCCCGGATGCCGCGGAGCCGGACCCGTGCACCGACCGGGAGATCGCCTTCCAGCGGGTGGCAGCCGGTCCCGTCGTCCAGGCAGAGCCCCGCTGCCACCGGGACCACCGTCCCCTCCATCTCCACCTCAAGGGATTCCCCCTCCGGGAGGATAAGCGCACTCCCCCTGCCCGCATGCACCTCCAGGGAGCCGTTCCTGCCCTGCCGGGCCGTGACGTGGTGAAGCGTCACCGTGTCTCCCGTGTCAAGGTCAGCCCGGGCATGGTCCCCCCAGAGGACGGCTGCCACCGACCCGGTGGCATCCCGGAGGAGAAGGTTGCGGACCCACGATGTCTCCCCCTGCCGGGTGGTGAACGGCCTGGTGAGCCGGACCTGGGCCACGGTCCCCTGCACCGAGAGGGCCACCCCTTCGGTGATCCCCGCGATGGGCGTGATCGGGACCTCGATCTCGGCATCGGAAGCGGCGACGCTCCCGTTCCGGTCCAGGTGGTACTCCTCCCCCCTCTCCCTCGTCACCCGGGTAGCGCCCCGGATCCGGACTGCCTGCCCGGCCATGGTCCCTTCCAGGAGCGCCGGTGCCCAGCAGACCAGCCGGCGGGTGCCGTCCGCCGTGGCCACCACCGCTTCCACCCGCTCCCCCTGATCGCCGTTCCGGCGGGTGAAGGCAGCGGGGGGGGCCAGGGAGAGGACCCGGACCTCCAGCTCGGGGATCTCCTCAGGGGGCCGGAACCGGTCGTCGGGGGACATGGTGCAGGAGATCTCGCAGTCGGCCTTCCGGAGGGCAAGCCCGTGCACCTCCGGTGCCCCGTCCTTGCCCTTCTTCCCGATTATCTCCAGCACCTCGCCCACGGCCACCTCCTGCACGGCCATGGCCCGCTCGTCCCAGAGGACCACCCTCGCCTGGCCGGTTTCGTCCCCGACGAGGAGATGTGAGACGAGGCCGGTGGTGCCATCGGAGCGGTTGAACTCCTTCGGCGAGGAGACCGAGACCACCTTCCCGAAGAAGCAGGAGAGGGTGGAACCCGAGGCCACCTGTGCAACCTTCACGTGGTTCCGGCCCAGGTCCCTGACCACCAGCATCGCGGCGGTGGGTTCATCCAGCAGGTCCCCGGAGGCGGTGATCGTCTCCTCCACGCGCCGGTCGAACTCCTCCCGTGAGAGGAGGTCATCCACCAGCGCGTAGTGGAAGGACATGGCCGGTCACCCCCGGTGCTGCCAGGGCGGTTCCTCTGCGGTGGCCAGCAGGTCGTCCAGGGTCTCGCCCCGTCGCATCAGGGCCTCCTCCTTCCCCCGGACCAGGACCTCGGGGCACCGGCACCGCTGGTTGTACTGGGAGGCCATTGCAAACCCGTACGCGCCCGCGTCCAGCACCGCGATCAGGTCGCCCGCCTGGACCCGGGGGAGTGCCCGGTCCCGGGCCAGGAGGTCCCCGGTCTCGCAGATGGGTCCCGCGATGGAGCTGGACTGGGCCGCGGGGCTGTCCGCCCGGTTCGCCACCATGATCTCGTGGTAGGCATCGTACATCACCGGCCGGACCAGCAGGTTGAACCCGGCGTCCACGTTCACAAACCGTGCGTGGGCCTCCTTCACCGAGTTGACCCGGGCCAGGAGGACCGTGGAGTCTCCCACCAGGTACCGGCCCGGCTCCACCCAGAGCTCCGGGGAGATCCCCGCGTCCCGGACCCCCTGCAGAAAGACCGGGATCACCTCTGCCGCATAGTCGCCCGGTGTAGGGGCAGGGTCCGTGGTCCGGTGGTAGGGGATGCCCAGGCCGCCGCCCAGGTCGATGAACGTGAGCGGGACCCCCAGGTCGGTGACGGCGGCCGCGAGGCGGGTCATCACCGCCGCGGCCTCCGCGAAGGGCTTCACTTCCAGGATCTGGGACCCGATGTGGCAGTGGATGCCGGTGGGCACGACGGACCGGCAGGAGAGCGCCGCCCGGTAGGCGTCGGGGACCTGCCCGTGGGGGATGCCGAACTTGGAGGTGGCGAGGCCGGTGGCGATCTTGGGGTGCGTGGGCACCTCCAGCGCCGGGTTCACCCGGAAGGCGATCTCCACCTCGCGCCCTGCCTCCGTCGCCGCCCGGTCCAGCTGCCGCAGCTCGTCCAGGGAGTCCACCGAGACCCGGACTCCCTTCTCCACGGCGAGGGCCAGGTCAGAGGGGCTCTTGGATGAGCCGTTGAAAAGGAGGTCCCCCGGCGCCATTCCGGCCCGGAGGGCAAGCAGGAGCTCGCCGGCCGAGAAGACGTCCGCCCCGGCCCCTTCGAGTGCCAGGGCCCGGAGGATCGCCGGGTTCCCGTTGGCCTTCGCCGCAAAGAGGACCTTCACCCGGGGATACCGGGCCTGCAGGGCGTCGCGGTACTCCCGGTAATTCGCCCGGACCCGTTCCTCGTCCGTGACGTAGAGGGGGGTGCCGTACCGGCGGGCCAGCGCCACGGTGTCATGGGCGCCGATGTGGAGGTGCCCGTTCCGGACCGAGAGGTGGGGAGGAAGCCTCATGGCCGGAGCCTCCCGATGCGGTCTACCGCCTCCCGGATCCGGTCCACGGAACGGGTGATGGCGAACCGGATGTACCCTTTCCCGCAGTCACCGAACCCGATACCGGGCGTGGCCACGATCCCTGCCTCCGAGAGGAGCCGCCGGGAGAAGGCCATCCCGTCCTCCACCGCCATCCAGACGTAGAAAGTGGCCTTCGGGGAATCCACCCGGTAGCCCAGGCCCCGCAGGCCGGCCACCAGCACGTCCCGCCGCTCCTGGTAGATCCGCGAGGATTTTCGGACCACATCCTGGGGACCCAGGAGCGCCGCGATGGCCGCGTGCTGGACCGCGTTGAAGACCCCGCTGTCCACGTTGGTCTTCACCCTTTTCAAGCCCGCCAGCACCTCCGCGTTCCCGCAGGCCATCCCGATCCTCCAGCCGGTCATGTTGTAGGTCTTGGACAGGGAGTGCATCTCGATCCCCACCTCCACCGCACCGTCGGTCTCCAGGAACGAGGGAGCCCGGTAGCCGTCGAAGGAGACCTCGGAGTAGGCGTTGTCAAATACGATGACGGTATTGTGCTCCCGGGCATACTCCACTGCCTCCCGGTAGAACGAAGGGGGCGCCACCGCCGCGGTGGGATTGTTGGGGTAGTTCAGGAAGAGGATCTTCGCCTTCCGGGCCACCTTTGCAGGGATGTCGTCCAGCACCGGCAGGAAGCCGTGCTCCGCGGTGAGGGGCATCGGGTACACGGTCCCCTCGGCAAAGAGGGTGGAGGTCCGGTACACGGGGTAGCCCGGGTCCGGCACCAGCACGGTGTCCTTCGGGTTCACGAAGGCCTCCGGGATGTGGGCGATCCCGTCCTTGGACCCCATCAGGGCCACCACCTGGGTCTCGGGATCCAGGGGAACGGAGAACCGGCGCCGGTACCACTCCGCCACCGCAGCCCGGAACTCCGGCATCCCCACGTAGGAAGGGTAGTGGTGGTTCTCCGGGTCCCGTGCGGCGGTGCAGAGGGCCTCGACGATGTGCGGGGGGGTGGGGAGGTCCGGGTCGCCGACGCCCAGGTCGATGACGTCCACTCCCCGGCGCAGCTGCTCGGCCTTCAGCTCGTCGATCCGCGCAAAGAGGTACGGGGGCAGGTCATCCAGGCGATCCGCATACATCCATATTCTTTCGACCGGCGGGGGTATTAATCCCTCAGTCCCACGGCGACCTGGGAGGGCAAAAGGGAGGGATTATCTGCCGGGGGGGTGATCCCCCTGCAGGCAGAACCCCCCACGGAAAGGCCGTCGTGGGGGGGCCTGGAGAGGGGAGTTCCGGTATGGCTGAAGAGATCGTGCTTGTCATCTCGACCGTCCCGAGGGACGCGTCAAAACGGATTGCATCCGCGCTGGTGGGGGAGCGGCTGGTGGCCTGCGTAAACGCTGCTGCGGTAACCTCCCGGTTCTTCTGGAAGGGGGAGTGCTGCACGGAAGAGGAAGACCTGCTCATCATGAAGACCCGGAAGGACCTGGCCCGGAAGGTGATTGCACGGCTCCAGACCATCCACCCGTACGATGTCCCGGAGATCCTTGTGCTCCCGGTTCTCGCCGGCCACGAACCCTACCTGGAGTGGGTTCGCGGAGAAACCATCCCGTGAGCGACAGCCCGGTGAAGAAGGTCGGTAGTATCCCCAATAA
>JAJRDA010000182.1 GCA_028678665.1 Methanomicrobiales archaeon
ATCACAAAATTGTTCGGCGAGAAGGAAGGAATCACCACCGCACTGATCGCCGCAATCATCGGAACAGTGATCTACGCGATCGTCTACTACCTGCTCGGAAACGGGTTGATAGCGGCTCTGATCGCAGGTATCGTGTGGCTTGTGGCCCTGCAGTATCTGTACTCGATCGGCTGGGTCAAGTCCCTGATCATTGCGGTGGTCGTATGGCTCGTGACCTCTGTCGTCGGGTGGTTCCTGCCCACCCTCATGGGTCCCCTCTGAGAAGACAGTCGCCGTTCATCAGGAAGGGGGAGTATACCCCGGTCGGAAGGAGGGACCGGGAACCTCCCTCACCGTATCCAACTCCTCTTTTGCTCCCTGATTAGTTCACTCCTGTGCAGGTGCGTGCCATACTGACGGGAGGGTGCCTGCCCCCTCCCGGTCCCTTCCCCAATGAGAAAGAGACGTGAACGGGGCGCCTCCACAGATCCCGGGATACTGGCCGTTCAGATGGCACATTCAACCTACACTATATCATCCCCGGCACCTGTACAGAGACTTCAGGAACCGTCCCATGCCCCGCAGCGAGGAGCACATCCGCACCGCCTTTCTCGTGAACCTCCTCTTCACGATCATCGAGTTCGCGGGCGGGATCCTGACAAACAGCCTGGCCGTCACCGCAGACGCCCTGCACGACCTGGGGGACTCCTTCGCGCTCGGGCTGGCCTGGTTCTTTGAGCGCATTGCGGCGAAGGGGAAGACGCCGCTCTTCTCCTACGGGTACCGGCGGTTCTCCCTCGTATCGGCACTCGTGAATGCCATCATCCTCATCATCGGCTCGGTGCTGATCCTGGCCATGGCAATCCCCCGGATCATCTCCCCCGAGCCGGTGAACGCTGAGGGGATGATCCTCCTCGCCGTCCTGGGCATCCTTGCGAACGGTGCCGCCGCGTACAGCGTGCACCGGGGGAAGACGATGAACGAGACGATGGTCACCTGGCACCTGGTGGACGACGTGCTGGGATGGGCAGGGATCCTTGTCGTGAGCATCATTCTCATGGTCTGGGACCTGCCCGTGCTGGACCCCCTCCTCTCCGTCGTTCTCGCGATCTTTATCCTGGTGAACGTGCTCCGGAGCTTCCGGAAGACCCTGATCATCTTCCTGCAGGGTGTTCCCCCGTCCGTCACCCTCAGGGGGGTCGAGGAGGCCCTCCTCCGGCTCCCCCTTGTCCAGGGCATCCACGACACCCACCTCTGGTCGCTGGATGGCGAGCACCACATCCTGACCACGCACCTGGTGGTGGGGAAGGAGTGCACTTCGGAGGAAATGCGACAGGTAAAGTGCTCGGCACGGGAGAAGGCACTGGAGATGGGGATCTCCCACGCGACGCTGGAAATCGAGGCCCTCGGCGAGGCGTGCGAGATGGGGGAGGAGTGAGGATCCTCACCCTCGCAGTACCGAGAGAGATGAACCATTTATCGTTTTTTTACGAACAGAAGACGGATTTTATGGTCAGGCCCTGGCGGTCTGGGTCGCCCGGAAAGGGATCGCCGATGCCAGCCGGTTTCACGTGATCGCCACGAAAAGGCGGTGGCGAGCGAATGGCACCTGCATTTGAATAATTTCGCAAGGAATTCAAAATAAAATGAGAATTGGTTCAATCAGGTAGTACAAATTCATTTAATTTCCACATGCCATCTTCGAAAACAAACGGGATGCTTCTGGTGGTGGTCTTTCGAACACCCTGGTTATTCTCGCCAATTTCAACGCTTAATGTCGCTGAGTTGCCCTCAACGGTTTTTGTTAAAATAGTATAATCCGTAAATGAGATGTAATTCCTGGCGGCGAATGCAGATGCGGTAGTATGGATCGTAGCTTCACTCTCTGTGTCTCTTACATTTTTTGCTAAAAGCCTGAATAATGCATCATCATCCACCTGATTGAAAGAGTAAAAATATTCCCTGAGGCTCTCTTCGGGGTCAGGAGCCATTGTTGTTGGTACGGGGAAAGAAGTAACCGGGGTTTGCTGATTCGAGTTGCCTGTTCCGGAGAGTGTAGAACATCCAATGATAAGTATCGATACAAGGAAAATGCCAATCATTTCAAATTCCAGCCTTCTCATATGCGTCAAGAGCAATGTGATCTCATATTAAAATATCGACAACGGTGGGGGCCATATTGAAGGCGCCGGATCTGTTTCAGCTGGATAAGAAAATAAGGTAGAGGCCCGCCCCATAGGGACAGCCTGATGACGACCTGTGCTGACGACCCCAAAGCTCCCCCGGGATGGTGGTACAGGTTCTTCCTCTTCCGCGGACCTGAGGGGTGGGGCGTGAATCATCGGGATATGGACAGGGCGTGGGAACGGGAGCAGGCGCAGGAGTGGGCCTGCGATGACTACCTCGTCAGCATCGGGCTTCGCCCTCCAAGACCAGATCCCGAAATCTAATCCTATCCGGATTCACTTGCATCCTCATTGGTATATCCAATTGTACTGGCGTTCATGCAGTTGGGGATACATGTACATGGCAATGTATTCGGTGAAGACCCCAAAAATGACCCAAATGATGAAGTTACCGGGTAAATGGTGTCGAGATAGGCCGCGGC
>JAJRDA010000084.1 GCA_028678665.1 Methanomicrobiales archaeon
CCTTGTACCGGATCTGGATGCGCACCGCATCACGCCGTATGCGTCCGTTCTCACCGAGATTGCGGAACGGCACCGCCTCGTCGTCGTGGTGGGAGGGGGAGGCGAGGCGCGCCGGTATATCGGTGCGGCGATGAGTCTCGGCATCGACCAGGGCACCGCGGACGACCTGGGGATTCTCGTGACCCGGCTCAATGCCACGCTGCTGGCCGGGGCCCTCGGGGAGGCAGCTTATCCCCGGATCGCCACCACCTATGACGAGGCAGCCGGCTACGCCTCCTGCGGGAAGATCGTGGTGATGGGCGGTGTCGTTCCAGGCCAGACCACCGATGCGGTGGCGGCGCTTCTCGCCGAACGGATCCGTGCGGATCTGCTGGTAAACGCCACGTCTGTGGACTCGATCTACAGCGCTGACCCGAAGAAGGATTCCCGGGCAAAGCGGCACGACCGGTTGACGCCGGCCCAGCTCCAAAAGATACTGGCCGGGGACCGGCTGGAGGCGGGGGAGAGCACGGTCTTTGACATGGTGGCGGCGAGGGTCATCGAGCGCTCCCGCGTGCCTCTCGCCGTGCTGGACGGGAGGGACCCGGCCATTCTCCGGCGGGCAATCCTGGAGGGGAAGTTCCAGGGTACTCTCGTGACCGCCGCGAAGGGATCCCCCTTCCCGCTGGAGTAGCCGGGAGGGCGATACCTCTATCAGGGACCGTTGCCCACTCCTGAGCTGTCACCGGGGTAGTAGGGTAGCCTGGTCCATCCTCGGGCGTTTGGGACGCCCGGACGGCAGTTCGAATCTGCCCTACCCCATCGCCATGGATACGCGAGCAGCCTGCAGGATCTTCCGGGCCCTGGCCCGGTTCTACCCGGAGGCGGTGGAGGAATATCCGGCCTGCGGGGATCCGTTCCCGGTGCTCGCGGCCACGATCCTCTCGGCACAGACCACGGACCGGCAGGTAGACTCCATCATGCCGGATCTCCTCTCCCGGTACCCGGGCCCCGCATCCCTGGCTGCTGCAGGTACGGAAGATCTGGAAAGGATCATCCGGCCGACGGGGTACTACCACGCGAAGGCCCGTCACCTGATCGCCGCTTCACGGACGCTCGCGGACCGTTTCGGTGGGCAGGTACCGCTGTCGATGAGGGATCTCCTCTCCCTCCCCGGCGTGGGCAGGAAGACCGCGAACATCGTGCTCTCGGCCTGCGGGAAGGATGAGGGGATCGCGGTCGATACCCATGTCTTCCGCATCGCACGCCGTATCGGCCTCTCAAGCGGGAAGAGCCCGGACCGGGTGGAGCAGGACCTCCTGGCCCTCTTCCCCTGGCATGCCTGGGGGAAGGTGAACGGCCTCTTCATCACCCACGGGCGCACGCTCTGCACGGCCCGGAAGCCGAGGTGCGGGGAGTGCCCGGTGAGGCGATCCTGCCGGTACTACCGATCACTCTGACATCCTCATCGAAGGCTGTTCGCGCTTTGTCACCGATTCCGGTATCCCGTGATCTGCACCCGTCGTTTCAGGGCTTGGTGTGGCTATCCGTTCTTTCACCCCACCTCCCACGCCATCCTGTCCAGGGAGCGATCTACTGGTATCGCCGGGGATTCTCTTCTCTGAACAGGGAGATGTGCGAACTCGCGGAACGCCGGCCCTGGACCCACCCGGACCGGCGTCACCGCACAGGTCTCATGAGGGAGAATACCACAAACCCGATAAACGCACTGATAGGGATCGTCAGGATCCAGGCAATGACAATGGAACGGGCCACCGACCACCGCACGGATCCAGCCCCTTTCGTGAGCCCCACGCCAAGGATGGAGGAGCTGATGACATGGGTGGTGGAGACAGGGATCCCGCCCATGGATGCCCCGATGATGGTGACGGCACCTGCGGTCTCGGCTGCAAAGCCGTGGGCAGGACGTAGCCGGGTGATGTTGTAGCCCATTGTCCTCACGATCCGCCATCCGCCAACGAGGGTGCCGGCCGCGATGGCGGCATGGGCAGAGAGAATGACCCAGAGCGGGACCGGAAGGTGCGAGGGATCCACGCTGGCGCCGTAATAGCCGATGGAGAAGAGGAGGGGGGTGATGATCCCCATGGTTTTCTGTGCGTCGTTGGTGCCGTGGCTGAAGCTGTAGCTCGCCGCCGAGAAGAGCTGGAGCCGCCGGAAATGTCCGTCGGCCACCGAGCGGTGGGTCTTGGCACTGACCCGCAGTACAAGGACCATGAAGAAGAACCCGCAGACGCACCCGATCAGGGGGGAGAGTACCATGAAGAGGACCACCACCTCGATGGTGGTGTACTGGATGGCCGCGATTCCGCCGGCGGCGATGCCGGCTCCGGCGAGGCCCCCGATGAGGGCATGGGATGACGAGGTGGGGAGCCCGGAGTACCAGGTGATCAGGTTCCAGGAGATAGCCCCGGCGAGTGCGCTCAGCACGATGAAGGGGATGGTCTCGGCCGGGATCACCTCAAGATTCAGGATCTTGCTGATGGTGGAGGCCACCGCGACGCCGAACCCGAAGGCGGCGATGAAATTGAAGAAGGCAGCAAAGGCCACCGCCTGACCCGGCGCCAGTACCTTCGTGGAGACTACCGTGGAGATGGCATTCGCCGAGTCATGGAATCCGTTCGTGAAGTCAAAGAGGAGCGCGACGAGGATGATGAACCCGATGAAAAGGACAGAGGGATCCGGCATGCAACCTGCTAGCTCCTCTCCATTCCCGTCATATCAACCATTTGAAATTTTACCGGAGGGGGCATGACGCCGGTATCCCTGATGGGGGGAGGCGATCAGGAATGCCGGATGGCGATATCGGAGAGCACGTTGGCCGCGTCCTCGCACTTGTCGGTGGCCATCTCCAGCATCTGGTAGATGTCCTTGTACTTGATGATGGTGAGGGCGTTGTCGGTCCTGAAGAGGTCTGTGATGGCATGGGCGAGCACGTCATCGGCCAGGTTCTCCAGCCGGTTGATCTCGATGCAGCGCTGCTCGATGAACCCGGGATCCTTCAGGGTGCGGATAGCCCGCACCGCCTGCTGGATCTCTCCGGTGCAGAGCTGGACCAGCTTGGCGAGCTCCTTCATGGGGGCGTCGGCCTCCCTGATCTGGTAGTTCTGCATCGTGAGGGTGGTCCCCTCGATGTAGTCCAGGATGTCATCCAGCGCACTCGTCAGCCGGATGATCTCCTCGGGTTCCAGGGGCGTGATGAAGGACCGGTTCAGGTGCTCGAAGACCCGGTGGGTGATCTCGTCCCCCGAGTGTTCCAGCTGTTCCATCTTGTGGATCCGGTTCTTGATATCATTGTAATCCTCAGTGATGGTGACCAGGAGATCCGACGCTTCCCTGAGTGTGTCCACCATCTGCTCAAAGAGATCAAAATAGACCTTGTCCTTCGGAACCAGCCAGTCGATGAGACCCACAGCGATCAGAAGAGATGTTTGTGGGGAGGAATTAAATCCACCGATCCCCCGCGGATGGACCGAGCGGGAATTGAACCCGCGGCCTCTCCCATGCCAAGGGAGCAATCTACCCCTGATCTATCGGCCCCTACTCAGATTGTGCGCGCCCCATTAAAACATTGCCCGTGTCTCACCGGCGGGAGCCGCTGCCCCTGTCGGAACCGCCTGCGGGGCGCGCACGGCCCCGAAGGATGCCCCCCTATCCTCATCACGTCTGCTGCCCACCTGAGATCATGCACCTCTCGAAGCCCATGATCCTCTCCGCCGGGATCCTCCTGCTCCTCTTTGCCTCGAGCCTCGCCCTCTTTCCTTACCTTCCGGAGACCCTCGCAGCTCACTGGAATGTTCACGGGGTAGCAGACGGGTACATGCCCAAGGCATGGGCTCTCTTTCTCCTGCCGGTGATTGCCCTCGGAACAACACTCCTCCTGGCATTTCTCCCCCGCCTCGATCCCCTGCGGGGGAATATCGAGGAGTTCCGGGATACGTACGAGTGGTTCGTGGCAGGGATTCTCCTCTTCTTCCTGTACCTGCACCTGCTCACCCTGGCATGGAACCTGGGGTTCCGGTTCTCGATGATGCAGGTCCTCTCACCCGCCTTTGCCGCTCTCCTGTATGGGATCGGGGTGCTGATGGGTCAGGCGAAGCGGAACTGGTTCATCGGGATCCGGACCCCCTGGACGCTCTCCAGCGACCGGGTCTGGGATGAGACCCACCGGAGAGGAGCGCTGCTCTTCAAAGCATGCGGGTTCCTGGCTCTGGTGGGGGTACTCCTTCCAGACCTGGCCATCGCTTTCCTCCTTGTGCCAGTGCTGGCCGTTTCCGTCTACCTGGTGATTTACTCCTACCGGGAATACCGGAAGGATGCGGACGCCAGCGCACGCCGGCTGACGGGATAGGATCTCCCGGGATACGAACCCCTTTATTTCCGATGGAGAAATCTGGCCCCATTCGGTAAAACAGGATACATTACTATCCAGATTATGGTGGTTTAGAAAATAAATGACCCGTACTTATAGAAAGGTATTTATACTTCAGATAGAAATTGGAATATGCACCACACACACCAGCAACAGACACGGGGCATGCAGGGACACACCCTCCCAACCCTGATGCAGGAAAACCGAAACTTTCCTTTTTCCCTGCAGGCCCCGTGCTACTGCACACCCGTGGTGAATCCTGTGATGATGACCGCCCGCTGGCCATGCGCTGCATGAGCCCCAGGATTTCCCCCCCCCCTGCCCCGGAACCTTTCAAAATCTTCATGCCCTGACCCCCGGGGATTGTACCGGTGTGACCTCTCTAGGATCCCTTGAGGAATGCCTGAAATTCGCCAACGAGAACCCAGCCTCCTCCCTGGCAACGGTGGAGGGGGACCAGCCCCATGTCCGGGGGATGGCTTTCTGGTTCGCCGACCGCTCCGGGTTCTACTACCACACAGCCACGACAAAGAACGTCTGCCGGCAGCTCCGGAAGAATCCGAAGGCCGAGCTCTGTTTCTCTGCCAAGGGAGCTTCACCTACCGTTCGGTGATCGCAGAAGGAGCTGCGGAATGGGTCGTGAGAGAGGAGGAGAAGGTCCCGGCCCTCACATCCCTGGTGAGGAAGTATTCCGGGAAGGATGGGGCGAAATTTCCCCGGAAAAGGCTGGATGAGGTGACCGTGATCCGGATCCCCCTCGGTTCCATGACCGGTAAGGTATCACCCGGCGTCAGGTGAGGGAGAGCCCGGGATCACCCCGGGCTGCGCCCAGGGGAGAGGTTTTCTCCCGGGTAGTTCCAGGATCGGCATAGATTATATATCAGGACATGGAAGTTATTTTCCATTCATAGCCCTTATCACCTGATGAGGAGGGAGGGTTCCATGAAGGTCACCATCTTCCAGCACAGCCCGGATGAGCCCCCGGGCCTCATCACGGAGATCCTGAAGGAGCGCGGGATACCCCACGAAGTTATCCGCCTGTATGAGACGCGGAGTGTGCCCGCAGTGGATGCCACTCATCTCGTGATCCTGGGCGGGCCCATGAGCGTGAACGACGAGAAGGAGTTCCCGTTCCTTGTGGAGGAGAAGGCCCTGATCCGCCGGTGGATCGGGCAGGAGCGCCCGCTGCTCGGCATCTGCCTGGGTGCCCAGCTGATGGCGTCCGCCTTCCGGGCACCGGTGATCCGCTCCGAACCGGAGCAGGGATGGTATCCCATCCGCAGCGTCGGGAATGGAGGGCACCTCTCCCTTCCGCCGCGGTTCCATGCCTTCCAGCTCCACGGGGAGACCTTCGCAGTACCCCCGGGGGGAGCCCTCTCCTTCAGGGGCGACCCGGTCCGCACCCAGGGATTTGTCATGGCACGGGGGATTGCACTCCAGTTTCACCTTGAGGCGACCCCGGAGATGGTGGAGCGGTGGACCCGGGATCTCGACCCAGAGATCCGGCCAGGGATCCTCTCGGATACGGCCCGCCACCAGCCTGCCGCGGCGCAGCTCTGCCGTCATCTGCTCGGGGATTTCCTGGGGCAGATCTGAGAGGGAATGAACGGAACCTTCCCGGTCAGGGCGGCCCTCCCGGAGATCCCGGCCTGGGGGCCATCTCCCCATCGCGGGGGGTGGCAGCGCTGCGGTATTCCACCAGGTCCCCTTTCCGGTAAGTCCGGGAGCCATATCCTCACCGGGTGAGGGCAGACGGGAGGGGCCATGCGCCCCCTCCCGGTCCCACCCCCGCGAGGATAGCCCGGAGAAGCGTTCGTTCTCCTCCCGGTCCGATCGCATATTCCGGAAATCTGCCAGAGAGTCCGGTATCAACAAAAAAAGGGGAGGTTCTTCACTCTGAGAGGGGATCGGCCGGCCGCGGTTCCGGCTGCCGCTCGCTGCCCCGGCCCCCCACCAGCACCAGCACCGCCGGCATCACGATGATGGCCCCGATCAGGGAGAAGCCCACGGAGAAGACCGTCACCATCCCGAAGTTGGATATCATGTTGAAGGCCGAGAGCATGAGGGCCGAGAAGCCGAAGACCGTGGTCAGGCCCGAGACCGTGATGGCCGTCCCGATCTGGGAGACGGCATGCTGGATGGCAGGGATGAGCGCCATGCCCTTTGCCCGCTCCTCGTAGGCCCGCTCCATGATCAGGATCGTGTACTCCGAGGCGACGCCGATGGACATGGAACCCAGCGTGGCCGTCATGGGGGTGTAGTCGATCCCCAGCAGGTACATGACAAGGCCGTTCCATCCCACGATCATGACAATGGGGATGATGGGAGTCACCGCCCTCCCCAGGCTCCGGTACACAAGGAAGAGGAAGACGAGAATCATCGCGAAGGCGAGAAGCGTCATCTGGGTCTTCCCAGCCTGGATCTCCCGGATCAGGTTGGTGAACATCTCTCCCATGCCGGTGACCCGGGCGGTAATGCCCGGCGGGGGTGCCAGCCAGTCCAGGTCCTCCTGGATCCGGTCCACGTTCTTCATGGCCACCTGGTTCTCCATCGCCACCATGGAGATCTCGATGATGGCCTCGGAGCTGCCGCTCAGGTACCGGCGCCGGGTCTCTTCGGGGATCCGGTCCAGCGTGGCCTCCAGGTCAGCCTGCGTGGCCGGGAGGGTCCCCCCGTGGTACTGCTGGAGCAGCGTGGCGATCGAAGCCGTCCCGGTGATCTTGTCATTATGCGACCCCACGTACTCCTGGAACTCCGCCATCCAGGCGATACCCTCAGGAGAGAGGACCCGGTCGCCCCGGACGAAGATGGGGAGGGAATCGGTCGGCCCCATCGCGCGGGTCACCTTGTCCAGGTTCACCTTGGCAGGCATGTCCGAGGGCACAAAGGTCTTCTCGTCGGTGTTGATGATGATCTCGTTATCCATCTGGACCCCGACAAAGGCGACGAGCGAGAGGACGAGAAGGACCGGGATGGCATTCCGGGAGACCCAGCCGGCCACCCGGCCGACACCCTGGTTGTACCGTTCCATCATGGATTGCTCGCCGGGCTTCGGGGCCTGCAGCCTTTTCGGCCGGTACCCGACGATGAGACCGAAGGTGGGAACGATGACGAGGGCTGCCAGGTAACAGCAGGCAAGACCGATGACGCAGACAACGCCGAAGTCCCCGATCATCGGCACCGGGGAGATCCAGAGGGCAATGAACCCCATGGAGGTGGCAATCATGGCGGTGGCCACCGCGGGTCCGGCCCGGGTCACCGTGATCTTCACGGCCTCGGGAAGCGGGACCCGGCGGGCCTC
>JAJRDA010000183.1 GCA_028678665.1 Methanomicrobiales archaeon
CAGCCCCACGATGATCACATACATATGGACCGGTTCTATTCAGGGGGATGAAAAACTTTCCCGGGGATGCTGGTACGGAATTCTTCGCGGGACGCATCGGGGAGGGACGCATCCGGTGGTTTATCGAGGACAAATCGGCCCCATCCTCCCGCCGTTCTGCGGATCAGTACGACGTTCGCATCCTGCGAGTGGTACCAGTGTACCGCTCCCGGGGGGCTCCGCCCCCCGCCGCCCCTCCCCTGGTTGGTTCAAATGTACGTTCCTGGAAGTGTCCGGCGATTTGCTGCATACTACCGGGACGCTCTCGGGGGCTCACCGCCCCCGCCGCGTGGGCACCCCCCGCCGGTTTTTTCCTGAATGAACCGGCATCTCCCGTCATGAACCGAACAACTGACTCTCCTCACGGGGGAGAGACCGGGAGGGGGCTCGCCCCCTCCCGTCACAGAGAAGAAGAAAACGCAACGATAGGATCAGCCGCCCGGCCTATCCCCTCGCCACCGGCCGGACCTCCACCCGGTAGGTCCGGTCGCACTCGCCGTCCAGGGCGATCTCGAAGGATCGGGAATCCCCGGCCGCCAGGTCACCCAGCTCAAGGGTTCTCGTATCCCGGATGTTTCCCGAACGGGTATCGATCAGCTGGAGGTTCACGGTCACGTCCCGGGCGGCATCTCCCCCGGTGGTGAAGACGGACCCGAAGGCCTTCCAGTAGCAGCCCAGGCCGGTGTTCCAGTGGTCCTCCACCTTGGCAACGGAACCGGAAAGCCCTCCTGACGGGATCACGGAGACAGTGGCCTGCTGGGCACAACCGGCGGTGAGGAGTAGAGCGATGAGAAAGACGAGCACCACCGCTGCGGGAATCATCCGTGTCATACCGGAGTGTGGCACGGGGAAGGTGATAGTCATTGCGCGGGGGGACAGGGCAGGATACTACCGGGGTGGAGGAGGGCCTTTTCCCGCGACGGTCAGGCCTGGAGGGATTCGGCCAGCAGTTCCTTCAGGATGGCCCGCACCTGCCGCTGGAGTACCCCGTTCGCCTTCCCGTTCCCCTCCAGGATCCCTGCACAGATCTCCTCGATGTTCTCTTCCGAGATCTGGCGTTCAATGGCCTGGACGGTCTTCTGCCGTACGAAATCTGCCCGGCTGGAATACCTGCCGTCCCTGACATACCCGTCAATGGTATTCACTGCCTCCACCGGCAGCCGGATCTGGATCGGCACCGTGCGCCCGTTCATGCATTGCCTCTCATACCGTTTTCTTCCTTTTCCTGGGAGATACCCGGTAACTCCCTCAGGGTACCCCGTATCACTCTACTCACTATCACTGCGGTCGCAACATTTAAGCATTTGCATGTATATGGTATCAACGTCAACCATATGGTGTTAGAATGTCACTATGCGGTTGGTCCTGATGGCGAATGATTATCAATCCCAAAGCGACTGGGATGCCTCGGCCGGGTCATGGAGGGATCGGATCGTTCCCATCCAGCCATGAACAGGAGGAGAGCAGGGAGGTGGATTCAGATGGCAGACTGGGCAGTTCCCATAGGGGCCGGCATCGCCTTCGTTGGCGGTGCCATCGCAACGGGCTGGGCACAGTCCAGGATCGGAGCCGCCGGCGCGGGAACCATCGCTGAACGACCGGAGACATCCGGCATCTTCATCGTCCTGGTGGCGATCCCCGAGACCCTCACCATCCTGGGTTTCGTGATTGCCGCCATGATCATCATCATGACGTAAACTTCTTCAATTCTCCCGCGATTCGGGGGAAAAGAGGACGTCGCCGGGGTGATCCCCCATGGACCGTCCCCACTCGTTCCTTGTTTTTCACGGCTCGCTGAAGGAGAGGCGGCTGGTTTTTTCGCTCTCACGGTCGTTATCCCGACAGTGTGAAATTTTTTATCGCCGGGACATCCTGTCGATCGTCTGGAAGAACCGGGTTTTCTCCATGAACTTCATCACCCCCTTGATCCCCCTGTCGAGGTAGATGGCGCCCAGCAGCGCCTCGAAACAGTCTGCCAGGAGATCCGTCCTCGGATCATTCCATGTTTTCCTGGCTTTTTCATCCTTCCCCCAGATGATGTAGTCCTGGAGTTTCAGCGTATTCTTCGCGAACTTGTGGAGAATGAGGTTATTCCCATAAAATTCCCGGAGATCGTTCAGCTGTTCCGGTGAGCACCTGATCTTCTCCAGCTTTTTTGATCCCTGGGAAAAATGATCGATGATCGTGAAGTCAAGGATCGTATCCCCGATGGTATCAAAACCCACCTGGCTCCCGTTCGCCTTGAATTCAGGATATTCGATCTCTTCGTTGAGTTTCGCGTTCCTTGTCAGGGCACGGATGAGGAGGAGCCGGTCATGGAACCGCTCGCCAAGAAACCTGTTCTCTGCCCGGCTGCTGGTTTCCTTCACGAATGTTGACCACGGGGATCCCATACAGGATACCATGGTCGCATTCTGTTTAATCCCTGGGGTTCGCGCTAGAGCCTGAACCCCGGAATGGTATCAAAGAGCGACTGGTAGAGCCGGGTGAAGGTGTCGATGTAGTCGGCTGCTTTCGGGGTGGAGACATAACC
>JAJRDA010000085.1 GCA_028678665.1 Methanomicrobiales archaeon
CAGCTCCTCCAGCCCGTGATCCAGAAGGGTGATGCCGAGGAGAAGATCCGGACCCAGGTGGTGGAACAGCAGACGCAGAAGGTGCGGGTCAGGCAGGCAAAGGGAGACACGATCTTCTACGAGGAGAGGATCTTCAAGCCCGAGAGGAAGGATATCGCCGTGGACCTGCAGATGGTCTACATCCCTGTCTGGCAGTTCAAGGGCAGGAAGATCGCAGAGCTGAACGCATACAGCGGCGAGGTGCTCCGGGAACCCATGGACACGGGCGCCGAGATCCTCTGATCCCCTGCACTCCTCCATGATCGTTGTCATCGGTGCCGGTCCCGCCGGCAGGTTCGGGGCCATGCGCCTCGCGCGGGCCGGCCGGGAAGTAACGCTGGTGGACCGGGCGGGGGTGGGGGGCCAGTGCCTCAACCACGGCTGCATGGTGGTCTGTGCCCTCTCGGACGTGGCACGGACCGTACGGTATGCCCGTACCATGGCAGACCTGGGGATCCTGGATGCCGTGCCCCGGGTCTCGTTCCCGTCCATGATGACCGAGCTCCGGAAGGTCCAGCAGCAGATCGGGGCGGTACTGGACGACGAGACCCGCCAGGCGGGCGTTTCGGTCTGCACCGGCTGCGAGGGCAGCCTGGACGGCCGCCGGGTCATGGTCGGCAGCGAGGAAGTGGATGCGGAGGCGGTGCTCCTCGCCACCGGTTCCCGGCCCGCGGTCCCGGAGGTGGAGGGGGTGGATCTCCCCGGCGTCGTGACCGCGCATACCCTCGCGAGCCTCCCGGATGTGCCACGGCGGCTGGCCATCATCGGGGGCGGGTTGATGGGGGCCGAGTATGCCCACATCTTCCACTGCCTCGGTTCCGAGGTGCACCTCTTCGCCCGCAGCGGGTTCCTCCGGGACCTGGACCCCCGGCTGCGGGAAGAAGCGGTGAAGGAACTCCACGGTGTCCACCTCCACGAGCACCGGAAATTGGTGCGCTTTCTCGGCGGAACGGCCGTGGAGGCGGTGATATCGGAGGGGAAAGACGGTGTCACGGAGACGGGGGCGGATGCGGTGCTCCTGGCCACCGGTCTCGTACCCCGGTCCGACACGATCCAGGGAGTGGAGAAGGGACCCCTCGGCGAGGTGGTGGTGGACGACCGGATGCAGACCAGTGTGGCAGGCGTCTTTGCGGCCGGGGACGTGGCCGGCCCCCCCTACCTGACGCCGGTCGCCCGCATGGAGGGGATGGTCGCCGCCGACAACATCCTGGGAAAGGACCGGAGGATGGACTACCGGTTCCTCCCCCAGTCCCTGACCCTCTTCCACGAGCTGGCCTGGTGCAGCACGGACTGCGAGGGGCATGTCTCCCTGGGAGCACCCTCCCCGGCCGGTCCCGGGTCGTTCTGGTCGGTCCCCTCCAGCGGGACCGGCTTCACCAAGGTGGTGGTGGACCCGGAGGACGGGCGCATCTGCAGTGTCGCGGCCGCGGCTCCCGGCGCTTCGATCCTCGTCTCCTACCTGGCATTCCTGATGCGTGAAGGGTACTCGGCCGGCGATTTCCAGGAGTTCCTGGAGGTCCATCCCAGCACCGACGGGGCGTTCTCCCTGATCCGGTTTGCCGACGAATGGCTCCGGACCCGGAAATAGCGGTACAGGGCACTCCCCGGAACCGCCCGCCGCCACTTCCCGGCCTCCTCCCGTTCCTCATCAATCATGGCAGGGATCACGCTGCAGGGTCACCCCGGCCCGGTCCCTGCCAGTGCCGGGCTTATCCCCGCCCGGGAAGGGGGAACATCTTTGGGGAGGGAACGCAAACCGCTCCTGAGACAACCATGAACACCTTCCACGCCCTCGGGGCTCTGGTCCTGCTCCTGGTCCTGGTCGCAGTCCCGCCTTCGAGCGCAGGAGCGGCCGATGTGACGGTCACCTCCACCCTGCTCTCACCCCCGGTGCTGTTCCAGGGGGATACCGCGACCCTCACCCTCACCCTTGAGAACGGGGGGTCCGATGCCGTGGGCGTGAGAAGGGTCTTCCTCCTGGGGATCCCCCAGAAAGTGATCCCCCTGAACAACCCGTACCAGACGGTGGGAGACCTCGGGGCCGGCACCTCCCGGACCTTCACCTTCCTGCTCCGGGCAGACGGCCCCGATACCACCTACTACCCTACATTCGTCGTGGACTTCCGGGACGAGGGGAGCCTGAACCTCCCTGTTCCCGTGGAGGTGAAGTCCCGTGACCTCTCCCTCTCGCTGCAGGTCCGGCCGGAGACCTTCTCGCGGGAACGGCGGGAACTGGTGGTGGTGCGGGTCGGCAATCCCCGGTCCAATACCGTGAACGGTGTCACGCTGGCCATGGCGGGGGAGGGGGTGGAGGTGATGCCTGCCACCTACTTCATCGGCGACCTGGCACCCGACGGAATCGCCTCCGTCTCCCTGAACGTGACCCCGTACCAGGACACCACGCTCACGTTCCGGCTGGACTATTACAACGGCGCGAACCTCCATTCCAGCGAGCTCGCCCTCCCCCTTATGCTGGACGATGACCGGAAGAAGGCGGACCTCGTGGCCTCCAACCTGGTGGTGCAGACCGTGGAGGGGAGATACCACCTGACCGGGGAGGTCTCCAATGCAGGGCTGGAGGCGGCCAATGCCGTCACCGTGACCGTCGGGGGGAGCGCCACCCCCGTGGACCCGTACCGGTTCTACGTGATCGGGTCCCTGGAACCCGATGACTTTGCCTCCTTTGAACTCTCCTTCACGGCAGAGGGCCCCGGAGAGATCCCCCTGTTACTGCAGTTCAAGGATACCGATGGCCGGATCACGACCTCGGAGATACCCGTCCGGCTCGATGCGGGTGCCGGAACCGGGTCAACGGAAGGATGGCCGCTCTCTCTCGTGGCCATCGCCGTCGCAGCGGTGGTGATCGTGGCAGGGGCCGTGGTCTACAGCTGGAAGAGGCGCTGAAGGGCATGGCCCCGGGGGCCCGGTCACTACCGGGGCCGGGGAGGACCCCCCTCACCGGAAGTACCGGGTCAGGATCTGGTGGGTGACCCGGGACCCCAGGCTGGGCTGGATCGACTGGAGCCAGAGGTAGAATCCCATCATCCGGTAGGAGCGGTTGGATTCGAACCGGAAGGTCCGGTCGCCGGACCGGACCATCTTCAGGTAGTGCCTTTTTTCCCGTGATTTCAGGTACAGCAGGGATTCCCCGTCAGGCAGGTTCACCGCAGGGATCACCTTGGAGTACCGGTGCAGGAGCTCATTGTTCGGGATCACCCGGTCGCCCACCCTGAGGCGGACCTCCTGGCCGAGTACTCTCACGGCGGGGGGGAAGAGCGCCCCCAGGAGGACCTTCTTCACGAGCCCGGTCCCGTCGCCCATGCTCCCTGCGGGTAACCCTTGCTTCGGGTCCCACATGCGGGAGAGTACCCGCTGGCGCTGGGTATCGTGCAGGCTCTTATAGTCGAAGGGCCGGGCCAGCGCCAGCTCCGGGGCCTCCACCAGTTTCGGATTCGGGGTGGGCCGCGGGACCCGGGCGGTGAGATCATCCGGCCGGATCAGGGTTTTGATCTCCTCGCAGGTCGTGGTGGAGAGGAAGGTGTTCGTCGGGTCCCGCAGCAGCCTGCGCACCGCCGAGAAACGGGAGATGTCGACTGAGGAGATGAGCATGAAGGGGACCTTCTCCTGCCCGAAGAGGTACCCCAGCAGCTTCTTCTTGTAGGCGATCTCCTCCTCCAGCTCGTTGAGGTTGGCCGACGAGGTGATGATCTCACCGAAGGCGACACCCCGGTCCCTTCCCAGGAGCAGCAGGTCGAACTCCGCCAGGTCCTGCCCGTTCCCCCTCACCTTGATATCACCGGACTGGGAGTAGAAGAGCCCGTTCTGCCCCAGCTGCACCTTCAGCCGCCGGATCCTGGCATCCGCCCCCTTGCTCACCACCCGCCCGATGGAATCCGAGGAGACCGCGAGACGGAGTATCATCTCGTAGACCATGGCCTCGTACCACCTTCCCTCGGCGGTCTTCATGGTACCGGGATCCGATGAGAAGAGGTTCTTCTTCTGACCTTTCGAGAGGTGGCGCAACGCGCTCGTGGCCGCCGCCCGGTCCGGCCTGAGCGAGGAGAAGTTATGGTTGAGCCACCGGATCATTGCACTCAGATCCCGTGGGGGAGCGGCGGTGATAAAATGGTCAGTCGGGGATCCCCGGGGAGGGAAATACACCGGGCCCTTCCTCAATCGGGGCGGAGGGGACGGGATCCCGGGCCCGGACCTTACGCGGTGAACCACTCCGACATGACCACCACGGGAGGGAAGTTGTCGCCGGTGAGGGTGCACCGCACCCGGGTGGTCCGGTTCCTGGCCACGTCCAGGGAGTGTTCCGCCCACCCCGAGGCCCCCTCGTCGTAACTGTCCAGCGCGACGGCAGCGGGTGCAGCGGTGGGATCCCCCGTACCGTCATCGGCAGTGAGCACCTCAAAGAGAAGATGGCAACCGGTGGCCTTCCCGGATCCGGTGTTCGCGAGGGAGCACCGGATCAGGTACCGCGTGGTATCGGGAGAGAAGGAGACGACTTCGGAGGTGCAGGACATCTCCATCCGGGGAATCTGGACCAGGGGATAGATCGTGGCAGGCTGGTCACGGAACTGCGGGGGTATCTCGCCGATGGTCCTCCCCCGCATCGTCGTGTCCACGTAGAAGTAGTCGGTACCCTGGTACCGGAACGCGGGGTACGGAAGCGGTTCATCCCAGGCCACCCCGATGCCCATGTGCCCCGGGAAGGAGATGAGCACCGCGGGGACCTCCATCTCGTTCAGCATCGCCGCCGAAAGGATGGAGGTATCCTCGCAATCTCCACCCCGGTCCACCAGGGTCTCCACCGGAAACTTGGGATACTCGTCGTAGCCGGTGGAGAGGTTATCCGGCGTGTAGGGGAGGGACTGGACGAAGGCGATGAGGTTCATCACGGAGTCGGTGCGGGAGTACCCGCCATGCTCTCCGGAACGGTTGAACTGGCGGAGGATCTCCCGGAGGATCCCGCGGTCATAATCCGAGACCGCATACTGGGCATAGTTCCTCTCCGAACTGTGGGATCTTCCCTGGTAGTATGCAGCGGTCTCCTCGGGGATGGTGTAGGAGACAGCCCACTGCTCCCCCCCGTACTGCCAGGCGTGGGAGCAGACAAAGATCCAGGACCCGGCCTCCCCGCCCCGGGAGCACCCGTTGCCCGGCGACGTGCCGGTGGCTCCGGTGGCCGAGGGTGCCCCGGGATCCCCTGCCGCATTGCTGGCAAACGATACCGGTTCCAGGAACGCGGGAACGGAAATGCCCGAGCATCCGGCGCAGGCGAGCATGAGGAGGGTAAGAGCGGTGATCAGGAGAGCATGGGGGCAGGGCCAAGGCACGGGTCGCAGGGACGGGATCACGGGAGGAACCACCCGGACAGGGATACCGGTTCTTTCATCAATTGATATATAGGTATTGCTTTTTTCATGGCCGAGGGTATGGATAATTTTCGTCGATTCTGGCGGGAAAGAATCGGGGGGGGTCCACTCCGGACCAGCCGCGGGGAGATCTCTCTTTCCCGGGACCAGGTCGTTCCGGGCGCGATCTGGGAAAGATTGTAATAGAATTATCGCGCAAATTTACCCAATGGACAGGATCGAGTACTTCTCGATTATCGCAGGGGAGATGGGGGAGATTTTCACCCTTCTCGGGCTCCTCACCTGCATACCCCTCCTCGCGATCCCTGTCTTCGGCGAATGGGACCTCTTCTTTTCGATGGCGCTTGTCCCGGTGATCTTTCTGCTCCTGGGGCGCCTGATGGTCCGGATCCACCCGAGGACCGGCGAGAGCCGGCTCTCCATCATGCTGGCCGCCGTCGCCATGGTCTGGTTCTCCTCTGCCGTTGTCGGCGCCATCCCCTTTGCCCTGGGGGCAGGCATGCCTGTCACCGACAGCCTCTTTGAAGCCATGTCCGGGTGGACCTGCACCGGCCTCACCATGATCGTGATCCCGGAGACGATGCCCGCATCCCTGCTGTTCTGGCGCTCGTTCATGCAGTGGGTCGGGGGTATCGGCATGGTGGCCTTCACGGTCTCCACCCTCTCCCGTTCCAGCCTCACCGGTGCCCGGTTCTTCCGGCTGGAGGAGGAGTCTGAGGCCTTCATCCCCACCCTGATCTCCATCGGCCGGCAGATGGCGCCCGTGTACCTGGTCCTCACCGCCGCAGCGCTGGCCGTGATCCTGGTCTCCGGCGTTCCCCCCTGGGATGCCCTGAACCTGGCCATGACCGCCATCTCCACCGGGGGATTCTCGGTCCATGCCGCCGGGATCTCCTATTACCAGAATCCCCTGCTGGAGTATCTCCTGGTCCCCGTGATGCTGGCCGGATCCCTCCCCTTCATGATCTTCTATTTCCTGTTCCGCAAACGCCGGATCTCCCCGCTGCTGCGGTCCAGCCAGGCCCGCCTGCTCCTGGTCCTCGTCGCCCTCGGTACCCTCATGGTGGGCTGGGACCTCGTGACCATCACCGGATCAGAGACCGAACCTGCGATCCGGCACGCGCTCTTCATGACGGTTTCTGCCCTCACCACCACCGGCTTCCAGAACATCTCCCTCCAGCTCTGGGCCTCGGTCTCGATGATGCTCCTCATGATCCTGATGTTCATCGGGGGGTCCTCGGGCTCCGCGAGCGGGGGGATCAAGCTCTACCGGGTCCTGCTGGGGTACCGCGGGGTGATCTGGTGGCTGAAACGGATCTTTGTCCCCCCCCGGATCCTGGTCCCGTTCCACTGGGAGGGAAGGGATGTCCCCAACCCCGTCGCCGAGAACGAGGTGAGGAACAACATGCTCGTCATCACCCTCTTCTTCGTCGGCATCGCCCTCGCCATGATCGTGGCGCTCCACTTCTCCACGGTCTTCTTCGAGTCGAGCACGGTCCTCTTCGAGGTCATCTCCGCGGTCTCCAGCACGGGGATCACCACCGGCTTCGTCTCCCCGCAGATGAACGAGGTCTTAAAATGGCTCTTCATCCTCCTGATGTGGGCCGGGAGACTGGAGATTGTCCCCGTGATCGTGCTGGGGATGGGCATTGCGAACATCGCTCTCCCCGATGAGTCCGGGCACCTGTCGGAAGTGTCTCCCGGGAAAAGCCGGGAGGATGCTCCCGCCGCCCAGGCCGCCCCCAGGGTCCCGGAAGAGTCTTCGTGGATGAGCTGGCTCCGGGAACTGCTGGATGGTTCTGACATTGACCCGGCGGTCTTTGAAGCGGTCTTCAACATCGCGGTGGAGATATCCCGGGAGGGGCGCGAGGGGAAGCCGGTGGGGACGGCATTCATCGTGGGCGATGCCCCGGCGGTGCTGGCCCGGTCCCGGCAGCTGATCTTAAACCCGTTCGAGGGACACCCGCACGAGGCCAGGATGATCGAGAACCCGGACCTGCGGGAGAACATCAAGGAGTTCGCCCTGCTGGACGGTGCCTTTGTGATCGGCGGGACCGGTCTCATCGAGGCGGCGGGAAGGTATATCACCATCGACACCTCCGGGGTCCAGATCCCCAAGGGGCTGGGCACCCGGCACGGGTCCGTCGCCGGGATCACACTCGCCACCCAGTCCGTGGG
>JAJRDA010000184.1 GCA_028678665.1 Methanomicrobiales archaeon
GGTTCCTGCTGGAGGAGAAACGCCTCCCCTCTTTCTCCTGCAACTCTGCCTGTCACCTGGGCCTCTGCCGGAAGAACGCGGAGGTGGTGGAGCTGACCCCGGCTGAGCGTTCCTTTGCCATGCGGGAGCTCCTCCGGCTGAACCGGAAGTATTCAGGAAGGATCACCGCGACCGCCGGCCCCCTGGCGGAGGCCACGATGTTCTGGGAGATGGAGCGGGCAAGGAAGGAAGGAAGAGCTTCGATCCCCGGGAGGGGGAACCTCACCGGCTGCGGGGGGGCCATGTCCAAGCTGGCCATCCGTGCCGACGGGACGATGGTTCCCTGCTGCCAGGTGCCCATGATCGAGCTCGGGAGGATCAACCGGGATTCGCTGAAGGAGGTCTGGCAGCACCACCCGGAGCTGGACCGGTTCCGGAGGCGGAACGAGATCCCGCTCACGTCCTTCGAGTTCTGCCGGGACTGCCCGTACATCCCCTATTGCACGGGGAGCTGCCCGGCAACGGCCGTCACCCTCATCGGGAATCCCTACCACCCGAGCCCCGATGCCTGCCTGCGCCTCTTCCTGAAAGATGGCGGCCGCCTCCCGGAGGAAGAGCTCCTGCCGCAGGGCGGGGCACCTGCGTGCGGGTGACTGAAGTGGCACGGACCCGGAAGAAAAAGGGGGAGAAGCGGCAGTATCCCCTCTCCCAGATCTACTTCTACCTGACCGAGGGCTGCAACCTGGCCTGCCGCCACTGCTGGATCGCCCCGAAGTACCAGGGACGGGGAAGGAAGGGGAAGGGGAACCCTGCCCCGTACCTGGACTATGACCTCTTCACCTCCATCATCGCCCAGGCGAAGCTCCTGGGGCTCTCCGGCGTGAAGCTCACCGGCGGCGAGCCGCTGCTCCACCCTGACATCAGGAAGATTATCGAGCACCTGAAGGAGCAGCAGCTGGGCGTCACCGTGGAGACGAACGGCGTCCTCTGCACGAAGGAGCTGGCCCGGCTCATCGCCTCCTGCCGGAACCCCTTCGTCTCGGTTTCGCTGGACGGCGTGGATGCTGCCACCCACGAGTGGGTCCGGGGGGTCCGGGGATCGTTCAAGGCGGCGGTGCGGGGGGTGCGGAATCTGGTGGCCGCGGGGCTGCACCCGCAGATCATCATGACCGTCATGCGCCGCAACCAGGACCAGATGAAGGCGATGGTGCTCCTGGCCCAGGATCTGCGGGCCGGCTCCGTCAAGTTCAACATCGTCCAGCCCACGGCCCGGGGCGAGAAGATGCACGACGCGGGGGAGACCCTCTCTATCGAGGAGATCGTGGCCACCGGCCGGTGGGTGGAGGAGATCCTGGTACCGGCGTCCCGGATCGGGGTTTTCTACAGCCACCCCGCGGTCTTCCGCCCCCTGGGACGGATGTTCGGCAGCGGGTGGGGAGGGTGCGGGGTCTGCGGGATCCTCTCCATCCTGGGAGTGCTGGGGAACGGATCCTACGCCCTCTGCGGTATCGGCGAGACCGTGCCCGAGCTGGTCTTCGGCCACGCGGCAAAGGACCGGCTGGAGGACATCTGGCGGGACTCCCCGGTCCTCAACGAGCTACGCGAGGGGATGCCCATGCGCCTGGAGGGGATCTGCGGACGGTGCATCATGAAGGGGCTCTGCCTGGGGAGCTGCGTCGCCCAGAACTACTACCGGAGCCGGAACCTCTGGGCAGGCTACTGGTTCTGCGATGAGGCCCGGGCACAGGGGCTCTTCCCGGAGAGCCGGCTCGCGGGGACGGCCGGGGAGGGGCGATGATGGGGGGAAGCCGGCGAGAAAGAAAGGGACATCTCATTCACGCCACAGATGAGAAACAGGCTCGGGAGGACGTACATCCGAGGGCTATCCCGTGACTCTCCGGTACGAACCACCCGTTCTTATCGATTTCTGCAGAGGCCCGCAGGTTGGGATAGGAATAGCATGCAACAGTGGCGGGATGGGAGTCTCTTGCATGTATGGCCCTCAGAATCTGAACCCTTCGGGGTGCATTACGGGTGCCGGTGGCGATTGTAGTGAGGGATGCCATAATGTGTATTACTGCAATCCTTTTGGGAATTATTATTCTGGTACTGCCAAATACTGCTGTCCTGGAAGTGACGCGTCCAATGATTACGCTTATAATTGCAACCCCTTGGGGGGCAACGCATCAGGGACCTGTACCACCGGCTCGTGCCCAGGTATCTGTTGCAATACCGGTACGGGAGGACGTGAAGATACGGGCTGGACCTCATGACAATCCATTGTGGACCTGGAAGAAACAGGAGTGCCCTCCCCCATGTGCCGGCGCTCCGGTCCCCGGTAGTCTCCCCCATAAATGGGAGTCCGGGGGATACGCTCAATAGTACCGGAGCGGAACCTTTCTCCAGCATGGGTGACCTCCCCCCGATCCTAACAGATCCCAAAAGGGATGGTGAACGATCCCCCGTGATCCTCCGGTACATCGGTGGTTCCATGCAGCCCACCTTCCGGGAGGGGGACGAGCTGCTGGTGATCCCTCTCGGAGAAGCCTTTCCCCGAAGGGGCGATGTGATTGCCTTCA
>JAJRDA010000185.1 GCA_028678665.1 Methanomicrobiales archaeon
CCTCCACCCACCGGATCACCTCCACGGCGTGGGCCACGTCCCGTGCGGCGAAGGCCGGCGCCCGGGTCATCCCCTCCCGGACGATCCGGACCTCGGCGCCCCCGGCCCGGGTGACGGCCGCGCAGCCCCGGTTCACCGAGGCCACCAGGGCACCCTCGGTCGTGGCCAGCGGCAGCCAGAACTGCCCCTGCGCGTGGTCCCCGCGGAGGTGCAGCGGCCCGGCCACCCCCAGCGGGATCTGGACCGCGCCTATCATGTTCTCGATGTTCCGCTGGACCGCGCGGGAGGGGTCAAAGGTGAAGTCCCCGATGCGGGGAAGGGTCACCCCCGCTTCCCGCTCGATGAACGCCCTCCGGACACGCACCGCCTCCCGCACCGGGAGTTCCTTCTCCAGCGCGTGGAGCTTGAGCGTGCCATTTTTGAGCCGGTCCAGATAATGATCCATGATCAGTCTTCGATCTCCTGTATAAAGATGGGTGGTGCCGGTGGAAGTGGAGCAGTGGTGCGTCCGGGTAACCCTCTCCGAGGGTGAGCGCGTGCGGCGGGAGCTGAAGGAGCAGGGGCGTCTGGACCCGGACCTGCGCCCCCGTGCCGACGGGGATACCCTGCTCCTCCCGGTCACGGCGGATCACGGGGACGGGGGCCGGGCGCGGTTCGAAGCCATTCCTCTCCGGTCAGAGCTCCCGCGGCACGAGCTGATCGGCGGTATCGCCGTCATGCAGGACTGCGATCCCGATGCCGCCGAGCGTCTGCTTGCGAGCCGCCCCTCCCTCCACACGGTGCTCCTCTCGGAGGGACCTGTGGAGGGGCAGTACCGGGTCCGCCGGTTCACGGTGCTGGCCGGCCTTCCCACCACCCGCACCCGGGTCACGGAATACGGCCACCGGTTCGACATCGACCTCTCCCTGGCCTACTTCTCTGCCCGCCTCTCCACCGAGCGGAAGCGGGTGCTCGATCTCATGGCCACGGGGGAACGGGTGCTGGACATGTTCGCCGGTGTGGGACCCTTTGCCATCACGCTCTCCGCACGGGCGCGAACGGTGGTGGCCTGTGACCTGAACCCTGCGGCGGTGACGCTCCTCATCGGCAACCTGCGCATGAACCGGTGCCGGAACGTCCTCCCCCTCCTCTGCGATGCGGCGCGTCTCCCGGCAATCCTTCCCCCCGGGTTCGACCGCATCGTGATGAACCTCCCGCTCTCACCGGCGTCGTTCCTGGACCAGGCCTTTGCCCTGGTCCGCCCGGGGGGAAGGATCCACCTCTACGCCCTCCAGTCCCGGGAAGGGGAGATGCTCCCGCTCCTGGAGGGGCGGGGCGCTGCGGAGATCAGGGAGCATGTGGTCCATACCTATTCCCCGTCTCAGTGGCTGGCGGTGTACGATGTCCTGATGGGGGAACCGGCCCCTTCCCTGGTTCGGGGCGGGGGCGACCGGAAGAGGACGGGAGCCTGAGGCGGCTGCCCCGCCCCAATCCTCGTGTCGTTGTTATTGATCGCTTCCTGACGGCGTCATACGTTTGCATTCTTTTACGGGTACGCTCTTGGGGGCTCCGCCTAGAGCGTCTCGCCAGACGTCTCATCATGAATTGCATCAGTTCACGACCGCATCAAGACTGAGAGACGACCCCAGGGGCTTTCCGCTACCGCCCCGCAAGCATGGGCATATAACCCTTCACGGCGAGATCCGGATGACGCCGACCGGTGCGGGTGTGCCCCCGCATATCCAGGTGGTTCACCGGACCGGCAGGAGATGCCGATGCAGCGGGAAACGAAATATCATGTGCTGGTCTCTCTTTTCGTGGCCAGCGTCATCGCCGCCAACCTGATGGGCAACAAGATCGCGGTCTTCGGCTTCTTCGATGCAGCGGTCGGGATCATGATCTTTCCCCTCTCCTTCCTTGCGCTGGACGTGATCCAGGAAGTGGAGGGCAGGGAGACCGCCCGGAGGATCGTCCTTGCTACCATGGTGGTGCTGGCCTACGTGCTGGTGGTCACCTTTGTTGCCACGCAGCTGCCCAGTGCCGCCCGGGATTTCTATCCCGAGGAGTACAACCTGATCTTTGGCATCAGTGTCCGGGTGATGGTGGCCAGCCTTGCGGCATTTCTTCTCGCGGAACTGCTGGATATCGAGGTCTTCCGTGCCCTCAGGGAATGGACGCACCGGAGGATGCTCTGGCTGCGGTCCACCGGATCCACCATCGTGAGCCAGTTCATTGACACAACGGTGTTCATGTTCCTGGCCTTCTACGGCGTGAGCCCGAAGCACGATGCCCTGTATCTCCTCACCCTGGTGATCCCCTACTGGCTCCTGAAATGCGCGGTGGCGATCTTCGGCACCCCGTTCGTCTACCTGGGGGTCCGGTGGCTCGGGAAACCCCCGGAACCACGCTGAAAAAGAGATTGGGAAGACTGGGCTCCCCATCAATACGCGGCTCACCCGGTGAAGGTCAGGCTCCCCACCACATCCATATCCCCGTTCACCGTTGCACCGTCCGGGTAGAATGCCCCGCCCTGGTACGGGTTCCCGCCGGCGTACCCGATCTTGTAGTAGTTGA
>JAJRDA010000086.1 GCA_028678665.1 Methanomicrobiales archaeon
GCGTAACTTCGGCGCCATCATCGTGGACGAGTTCAACACGATCGTCTCCACGGGTTACACGGGGGCGCCCCGGAAGCAGCTGGACTGTACCGAGATCAAACAGTGCTGGCGGCTGGAGCACAACATACCCTCCGGTTCTAATTACGAGAAGTGCCGGAGTGTCCATGCCGAGATGAACGCGCTCCTCCAGGCCGGGAAGCACGCCAGGAACTGCACCCTGTACCTGGCCGGGTACGAGGTGGAGAACGAGAAGACCACCGATATCTGGCCCTGCTTCCTCTGCTCGAAGATGATCGTGAACGCCGGTATCCGGACGATCATCATGCGGACCGGTGACGGGCAGTACCGGGAAATGGACCCGGTCCACCTCTACCAGATGCGGAACCGGGAGGCGATGGGCGAGGGGCAGGAATGAGGGCATCCTCACCGCGGTGAACCTTCCTGCCCGGTGCTGTCCTGCCTACTGCTGTTTCAGCCGCCGGTACTCCTTCTCCGCCATCCTCTCGATGTAGGCCCTGCCCCGGAACGTCCCGATGTAATGGGCGGCGATCCCGATCCCCCACCCGAAGAGCGGGAAGACAAACCAGGGGAATGTCCCGAGCCCGCCGGTGATCCACCAGAGGGCTATGAGAAACGCGTTCACCGCAGCGTAAATCGCGAGGTGCATGAAGAACCCGGCCTTTTCCTCAGCCGTCTCCCGTGCGATCTTCCGCAACTCCTCGTCTGTCGGCATCTTTTCCACCATCCTTTCTCTCCGATTGGAGGGTGGGAAGGCCGGGTAGATAAGGGATTGGATAGAGACCAGCCGGTCCGCTTCAGACGGAGAATGGTCGCGATACGCCGGCGACCGATCACTATTTCGGGAATGGGAGGCAAGCTACCGGTACCGTGAAGACGCCCTTCCACGTCATGCTCGTCCCCACCCTTGGCTGCCCTGCCCGCTGCCGCTACTGCTGGAGCTCGGAGGAGGGATCCCCTGTGATGAGCATCGACACCGTCCGGGAGACGGTGGAGTGGCTGAAGGGGTTCCAGGACCGGCCGGTGACCATCACCTTCCATGGAGGGGAACCACTCCTCGCCGGCGCGGACTTCTACCGCCAGGCCCTTCCGCTGCTGGCTGATGGGCTGCGCTACCTGACGCCGGCCTTTGCCATGCAGTCCAACCTCTGGAAGCTGACCCCGGAACTGGCGCAGATTCTTGCAGAGTACCATGTCCCCATCGGCACCAGTATCGATGGTCCCCGGGAGATCAACGACTCCCAGCGGGGAGAAGGCTACTTTGACCGGACCATGAAGGGGTATGACGTCGCCCGGGCCCACGGCCTCCGGGTCAGCTTCATCTGCACCTTCACCTCCCGCTCGGTGAAGGAGCGGGACGCCATCTACCGGTTCTTCCAGGAACAGGGGTTCACCATGAAACTGCACCCCGCCCTCCCCTCCCTCCGGGACAGGAATCCCGATCCATGGGCGCTGGACCCGGAGGAGTACGGGGACCTGCTGGTCTTCCTCCTGGACCGGAGCCTGGAGCACCTGGACGGGATCGAGATCATGAACGTGAGCGATCTCGTGAAGTGCGTCTTCACCCGGCGGGGGACCGTCTGCACCTTTGCCGACTGCATGGGCACGACCTATGCCGTGGGTCCTGACGGGAGCATCTACCCCTGCTACCGCTTCGTGGGCATGGAGCAGTACGCGATGGGTAACGTGAGGGACCGGCCCACACGGGAGGAACTCGACCGCTCGCATGCAGGGAAGCTCTTTGCCCGGTACCGGGAGCACGTGGATCAGGCCTGCCGGGAGTGTGCCCACCTCCGCTACTGCCGGGGCGGGTGCCCCTACAATGCCATCGTGCCATCACGGGGTGAGATCCAGGGCGTGGATCCCATGTGCCGGGCTTACCGCCGGATCTTCGATGAGATCACGGACCGGCTGAACCGGGAGATGATGGGGGCCTGTATCCTGGATATCGGAGGTCCCCCCAGCACGACGTCAAAGAGGGCCCGCCCGGGGATTATGGCGCTCATGCAGAGGATTATCACCCGGTAATCTCACGTCACGGTTCGGGAAACCCGAATCCTGTTCCCTCCAGAAGGGTCAGAAGATCTGAAGGGAGAGAGGGAATCCCCGGAACGCGGGGTGGGTATCATTCCCCCCGACCGGGGAAGCTCTGCACCGCCGAAAAGAGAGGGGCCGGCCCTGTTGCCGCCCGGTTCCGTGCATCACTTGAGGCTTGAACCCCAGATGGTGTTGGCGTATCGCTGGGCCATCTCTGAGCCGCGGGTACAGTAGGATTTGTACTTCATCCCGTACTGTCCATGGAGAGGGCATCCCGGGCAGTTGCATCCCTTGTCAGAGCTGATGCACATGAAGCTGTTGCCAAGGATACAGAAGGCGGCCTCCTGCGCAGTCTTGGCGCAGTTGTTGTAGGAGGGGCATCCGGGGCAGGGGCACTTGGACTTCAGGTCCGCGAGCAAGGCCGCCTTCTCCTTCTCGCTCTTCTGTGCAACATCCTTCATCATCTTGTCGAATGTGTCCATGGTGCGTTTCACCGGTGCAGGAGTAGTAATGGAGGGATATCAATGTTTGGGTGACTCTCAGGGCGTGAAACGTGGTGTATGAGGAACGATATCCCTGGTGCATACCATGCCCCGGGATAGTAGAGATGCCATCACCATGGATGTTACATATAACCGATATTATATTATATATCAATAACATAATGTTATTTTAACCGCATATTCAACTGAGAAGAGGGATACGTGAGCTGAATGACCATCATGGTAGTTCTTATGGTGCCGCTTGTGCTGATTGTCGGCATCGGAATCCTCTGGGGATGGCATGTATGGAAGAACCGACAGATGAGGAAAGCCGGTAGTGTTCTCGCGGACGAGAGGACCCGGATCATTGAAGGCCGGTCCGCCCGCATCGCGCTGTTTCTCTCGCTGTACTTCATGTTGGGATTGCTCTGGTACCTCTTCCTTGCCAGGAATCTCGCACAGGGTCTTCCGGTCCCGGAGACTGAGGAGGCCCTGATCCTCACGGAACTCTTCAGTGCCGTGACCTATCTTGCGATGAGGACGTACCTTTCCCGGAAACCGGATCCCGCATGAGAACCAGGATCAAGGAGTTCCGGGCGCGACACAGCCTGACCCAGGAGGATCTGGCAAAGAGGGTAGGGGTTCGGAGAGAGACGATCCTCTTCATAGAGAAAGGGAATTACAACCCCTCCCTGAAGCTGGCCCATGCCATCGCGAGGTCGCTCGGGACCACCCTGGATGAACTCTTTCTTTTCGATGATGAGGGGTGAACGACCAGCACTTCCCGCTCCCGGTTCCGGTGATTCCCCCGGATGATTTATTTCCTCCCGTTCCCTGACAGTCCACCATGGAGATCACGCCCGGGGTGCACCGGATCGACGGCATGCGGGGGAACTGTTATCTGATCGCAAGAGATGGCCTCGTGCTCATCGACACAGGCCTGCCCCGGACTTCCTGGAAGATCCTCACCTATGTGCGGAACACCCTCCACCGGAATCCTTCCGAGATCCATACGATCCTCGTCACCCATTACCACATGGATCATGTAGGGAATCTTCCGGCACTCAGGAAAGCGACCGCGGCACGGGTGGCAGTCCACGAGGGGGACGCACCGTACCTCTCCGGGGAGAAGCCCATGCCCCTCCCGGAATGGCCCAGATCCCTCCTCATCCGGCTGGTCAGGCCCTTCCTCGGCTGGACTCCAATCCGTGCCGATATCCTCCTCCGGGACGGGGACACCCTTGCAGGCCTGACCTGCATCCACACCCCCGGTCATACACCGGGAAGCATCTGCCTCTTCGATCCGGTGGAGCGGGTACTTTTCGTGGGGGATGCCCTCATGACGGAAGGGGGAAGGATCCAGGGGCCATCCGAACGGTTCTCCCTCTTTCAGGAGCAAGCGAGGAGATCCCTGGAGAAGGTGGCCGGGCTGGACTTTGACGTGATTCTTGGGGGTCACGGCGAACCGGTGAGGCCGGAAGCCTCGGCCCTGCTCCGGGAGTTCCTGGCCGGAGAGAGGGGGCGGTGAGGGCTTATCCCCGCGGGCCCGTGGGGATTGCCGTTTCAGCCGCCATCCTTGGGCGGTACAGGTCACGCGGGGAACATGAACCGTGACGCTCCCTGCAGGGGATGAACCATAAGGGTTATGTACCTTTTCCATAGGTGTTCAATAGTGGCAGATGCCCGCAGCATCCCTCACAGAGGGAGGGGACCGTGATAGCACTCCGCTTTTACCGGATTTATGATATCGGCAGGGAGATCGATCTTGACTGGCTGGAACGGGAGCTTGCCCAGAGTTACTCCACCGCCCGGACGAGTCTTCTCCGGGTCACGCAGAAATCCATCATGGTTGAGGATCCGCCCCTCACGATACGTATGCCCACGGTCCGGGTGGAGCGGAACGGCCGGCCCTTCGAGTTCGCAGTCGTGGCCCGGGTGTACGATATCGGGGCCATCAGCCTCTGCCTGGTGTACGAAACCCCAACGGCTGATTTCGCTGCGCTGGAGGAGATTGCATTCCTGTTCCCCGGGCAGGAAGGACTGTCTGACTTCTTTGTGCAGAACCTGAAGACGCTCGGGGAGATCATCAGGCCGCATATCCGCAACTTCGCCATCAACCCGGAGTTCTTTGAGGACTATACGGTCTATGTGACCGATAGACGGGATGACGCCGTCGACCCGGTGGCTCTGCTGACGGGGGAACGGGGCCCCATTTCTCCCCAGATGAGAGAGGAGCTCCTGAAAAATTCCCTCAGTTACACGACGGAGGATCTCGCAGTACTCTCCTGGGATTCCGCCCTCCTCTGCAACCCGGAGACCTCAACGGATCTCATCGACCTGATCGAGTTTGCCAACGTGCAGGTCCTTGAGCTCCGGTACTATGACCGTGAGCTGACCCGGCAGATGGAGAAGATGTATGACGATATCGAGCATGCCGAGCGGCTGTGGCGGTTCTGGCGGATACGCCAGTACCATGCGATCATGGCGAATCAGATGGAGATCTCCGCCGAGATCTCCGAGATCATCGAGAAGGTTGACAACCTGATCAAGGTGACAGAGGACGTCTATTACGCCCGGGTCTATGCCACGGCCCTGAAGGTGCTCCGGAGCGGCCAGTGGAGCGAGAGCGTGAGCCGGAAGATCAACGTGATCCGGGAGAACTATTCCATGCTCTCGGACGAAGTCCGTATCCAGCACTCCAATTTCCTTGAATGGGTGATCATCATCCTGATCGCCCTCGAGTTCGGCCTGGCCATCTGGCAGAGTGTCCGGTAGGACCGGACCTGCCGTCGACTCTTTCTTATCCTGCAGGAAGTGCCTTTCTACGAGAAGAAAAGAGAGTTTGAGGGGAACCACGACCCGTTACTCGGTCGGTTTCCCGTCGAAGTGCTCTTCCCGGGCCATGGCGTCCGCCTTGGTCTTCCGGACGATTTTGTCCTGGTGCTCCGGGGGCGAGTAGATCGTGTACAGCCTGAGGTCCTTCGTCCCGGACGTGTTGATCACGTTGTGCCGGGCCCCGCTGGGGACCACGACGGCACTCCCGTTCTTCACCTTGTGGGTCACGCCATCGATCACGACCGCCCCTTCCCCCTGCTCGAAGCGGAAGAACTGGTCCACGTCATCGTGCGTCTCCATGCCGATCTCCTCCTTCGGCGCGAGAGACATCAGCACCAGCTGGCTGTATTTGCCCGTGTAGAGCACCCGGCGGAAATCCGTGTTCTTCATCGTTGCCGACTCGATATCTGCGACAAAACCTTTCTTCATGTCACACCCTTGGAGAAATTGGAGGGATAACTCATTGGAGCGGTCCCATATGAAGGTAACCATACGCTCCCTGCCGCGGAACGCCCCACCGGGCGCGGGGGGAGAAGATTCCAGGAAAGTATCGGGGAAAGAAAAGAAGGTCAGTTCTCCCTCTCCACCATAAACGTGATCTTCACCACGGCCCGGTATTCCACGATCTCGTTGTTCTCCACCCGTGCGGTGAAGCGCTTCACCGCCACCTCCCTGATGTTTCTCACGGTCTTCGCCGCTTCAGTGACCGTGCTCTCCACTGCCTCCTGCCAGTTGTTGCGGGACCGGCCCACTAGTTCAAGGACCTTTTCCACCAGCATCTCATCTGCCTGGGATGAACCCTTCATCTTCGCTCAGCTCCCGGCATGCCGCCCGGAGGGTATCACCTTCAAAGGTCTTCCCCCGGGATGCATGTCACCGGATATATGTGAAAGAAGAGGATGGAGATATTTAATACCTGTCCCAGAGGGATCCCGCCGTGGAGCACTCCCACCCTCACCGGTTCCCGCATGGGAGGAGTGCTGCGACAATGAGCAGGAGCACAAGAATGAGACCCAGCACCTTCCCGTTCATGGGGGAGGATCATGGCACGGATTATTTATCCGTATCGATTTTTATCCGATCCGCACGTTCCCCTGAAGATTCCTGTGACTGGGAACACATCCAGGACGTTGTTGGAAAAGCCGCTGGAGGGATGAAAAAAAGGTTATTATCCTTCCAGTCCCCTTCGCCAGTCAATCCAGAAAAGAACCATGTATAAGCCTTATTTTTGAGACATTTCAGAAATTCGTAAAAATGTTATTCCTGCGGGTGGATGATCACTTTCAAACTCCCATCCCGGTGCCGGGCGGTCAGGAGAAAACCTTCAACCGTTTTCTGCAAGGGAAACACATGGGTGATCATATCGGCCACATTCACTCTTTGATACTGAATCCATTTCAGGGCTGTGGAAAGATTATGGAAATCGGCCCCATAGGAATGGGTAATCGTCACCTCCTTTTGCCACAGGTTCCAGAGATTCATTTCGGATTGGATCTCAGGACGCGTGGGGGCAAAAAATAAGATCGTACCCCCTGGTCCGATGGCTTCAAGTGACTGTTTCACGCAGATGGGAACCGGTGCGGTCATAATAACGGTATCTGCGCCCAGGCCGCCATTTAATTCTTTAAACCTTCCGGGAACATCTTCCGTAGCGGAAATGGTTGCATCGGCACCGAACTTTTTGGCGACCTTTAACCGATCGGGACTCGGGTTGGAGACAGCAATAAATCCCGCACCATTCAGACGGGCTACCTGGATATGCAACAATCCGGTGATACCGGCACCGATGATGAGGACGGATCGACCATCCGAGGTCGGAGCCCATTGTTGCCCACGCACTACACTTCCAAGGGGTTCCACAAAGGTTCCCGTCTCAAAGGAAACCGATTCGGGAAGGGGTAACATACCCCGATCCACGTTGATCCTGGGCAACACCACATATTCTGCAAACGCCCCGTACCCATTTTTAAATTTGGTCTTTTGCAGCGTGTCACACGCGGTTGTATGCCCACGCAGGCAGGCGTTACACGCATTGCAGTGTACATGATGGGTAACCACGACCCGGTCTCC
>JAJRDA010000087.1 GCA_028678665.1 Methanomicrobiales archaeon
CGGTTCGCGTACCGCCTCACCCGGGGGGTGGGGATCCGGGAGGCGGCGGACGGCGCCCTGGTGCACCGTGCGCAGGGGTCCTACACGCACCTGCACCCGGTGGCAAGCCGGGAGATGTTCGGCCGGTTCCTGGAAACCTGCCGCCACGCACGCGGCGGATGAGGATGCGGATTTCTTCTCAAGAGATTTGGCATGATCTCCAAGACTCCCTGAACGCGTTCTCATAACAGGTGTTCTGGCGAGACGCTCCTGGGGGGGCTCCCGCCCCCCCGCCGCGTAGGCGCCCCCCCCAATGAGGATAGCCCTTCACGTCGGTCCACCAGAGCCCCGCGGCTCAGGCTATCCTCACTGGGGTGGGACCGGGAGGGGGCTGGCCCCCTCCCGCACCCCTCCCAGAGCACCTTAATCGAATGGTTATCGGCATCCACCGGGAGGCAGAGGATGCCCGATCCGGAGCGCAAGGTAGAAAACCGCCCGGACTCCAATTATGATGCATGTGGATCTATCTGGACGGTGCCTTTGTCCGGAAGGAGGAGGCGAAGGTCTCGGTCTTTGACCACGGCCTTCTCTACGGGGACGGTGTCTTTGAAGGGATCCGGGCCTACCACGGGAAGGTCTTCCGGCTGGATGCCCACGTGGACCGGCTCTACGATTCGGCGAAGACGATCAACCTGGTCATCCCTGTGTCAAAGGAAGAGATGAAGCGCCTGATCGTCGAAACGTTGAAGAGGAACAAACTCAGCGATGCCTACATCCGGCCCGTGGTCACCCGCGGGGTGGGCGACCTTGGCCTGGACCCCCGCAAGTGCGCGAAAGCCTCGATGTTCATCATCGCCACCGCGTGGGGCGCCATGTATGGGGACCTGTACGAGAAGGGATTGAAAGCGATTTCGGTCTCGGTGCGGCGCAACCCGGCCGAGGCACTTCCGCCGAACGCAAAGACACTCAACTACCTGAACAACATCCTTGCCAAGATGGAGTCCTACTACAAGGGCGGAGACGAGGCGATCATTTTCGATACCAACGGCTACCTCTCGGAGGGTTCCGGGGACAACATCTTCCTCGTGAAGAACGGCACCATCCTCACCCCTCCCTCCCTGAACAACCTGCGGGGCATCACCCAGGCCGTCGTGCTGGAGTGCGCGAAAGACCTGGGGATCGAAGTGAAATGGCAGAACCTGGGCTACTTTGACCTGTACACAGCGGACGAGGTCTTTGTTACCGGGACGGCCGCCGAGGTGGCACCCATCGTCGACGTGGATGGGAGGGTGATAGGAAATGGAGTTCCCGGTCCCGTGACCCGGCAGCTGATGGCCGCCTTCCGGGCCGTCACCGAGCGCGAGGGAACGCCGATCGCCTGAGGAGTAAGATACAACGTCCCCTATATCCCTCATTTTTCTGCGCTAATTGTTCCATTTGTCCTGGAAAAAAAGGTTGAGCGATTCTGGGGAAGACACCTTCCCGGATATGGCCTGCGGGGTGCGCCTCACAGGGAGTTCACATCACCGGAGCCGCAGTCGGGGCACCGGATCTTCTTTCCCCTGCCCCGGAACCGCTTCCCGCATGCCCTGCACTGGTGGGTGTCCTCCTCGGCATCCAGAATGGTGATCTCCATCGGACCGCCTGCGGAACACATGGCCAGCCCTCCTGCCGGCGGGGATGCATGGATTCTCTGCCTATATCAAGGTGATCCCGCCCGGGACCGCAAGGGCATGCGGGAGAGCCGGGCCGAAACCCGAAAAAGGGCGACGGTGCTTTCAGGAAAATCCCCCACAACCTTTTTCTCGCCCCGGGAGAGAGTACAATCCTCACCTGCGCTGCTATAGTGTAGACCGGCCAATCATCCCGGCCTTTCACGCCGGGGACTGGGGTTCAAATCCCCATAGCAGCATCCGGTATCCCTGTCATGGTCCCTTTTCGAAAAATAGATACCCAGTACAGTCCTTTCATATATTCTGCCAGAAAAGGATTCGGCATGTCCACCCGGAAGGCCCGGCTCCCCGGATTGGTACGACGCATTCAGTAACGAAAGCCCGTGAAGGTGAGGAAAACGGGCATGGGCCGGGTATCGCTTCCGGGGGGATGGAGGACAGGGCTGATCCCCTGGCAGGGGGGAATAAACCATGGGAATTGAGATCCTGAAGGACCGGGAGCAGTGGGACCGGTTCGTGGACGGGAGCCCGTACGGGTCCATCTTCCACCAATGGGATCTCCTGAAGATCGTGGAGAAGCACACCGGGTTCCGGTTTCTGCCCTACGGTATCACCAAGGGCGAGAAGCTGATCGCCCTCCTCCCCCTCTTCTCCCGGCGGGTGTACGGCCTCCGGATGGTCGCCTCTCCGCCGCCACGGACGGGCATCCCCCACATGGGTTTCGTGGTTTCGGAAGCCTTTGACACCCAGAAGCAGGACCGGAGGGAACAGGACCTGGAGACCATCGGCACCGAACTGGCAGGTGAACTGGAGACCCTTGCACCGGACCACTTCTTCATGAGCCTGCCCCCGAATTTCCTGGACGTGCGGATCTTCCGGTGGCTGGGGTTCGAGGTCATCCCGAGTTACACCTACTTCCTTGACCTCACCCCCCCGCCTGAAAAGATCTTGGCGAGCTTCAAGAACAAACGGCGGGGTGCCATCAAGAGTGCCCTCCAATCGGGTCTCTCCCTGGAGATCGGATCCGACCCAGAGGATCTCTACCGGCTGATGAAGGCCCGGTATGATGAACTGGGGCAGGCCCTGGGAATTCCCGGCATTGAATATCTCCAGGATCTCTCCCGGACTCTACCTGATGCGATCCGGATCTGCAATGTACGGGACGGGGATCAGGTGGTGGCATCCACCATGCTCACCCGGTACAAGGATATGAAGTTCTGGCTTGGGATGCCCAAGCCCACCGGCAACGCGAATGACTTCCTGATCTGGCAGGTGATCCTCGAGGCCAAGTCACAGGGTTTTTCCACCCTGGAAGTGGTGGGTGCCAACACCCGGCACCTTTCAGCATTCAAGAGCCAGTTCAACCCTGCCCTGGTGCCGGGGTTCAATATCAGACGGAGGAACCGGCGTGCGGCAGTGGCCGAGTACCTGTACCGGTTGACGAAACACCGAAAGGGTTCGGCTCACGAGGTATGATAGGTGGGAGAGAAATGCTGGGCCTGGACCCCAGTGCAGGAGGACCTGATCCTGGGAATTGAGATCCTGAAGGACCGGGTCCTGGCCCCCCACGATGCACGGGATCCCCGCTTCGGGGCTGCACTGCGCGACCCGCTGCAGCGGGGGTGGAGGTGTACGCCTGCGGGTGCCGGGTCTCGCGGGAGGAGATCCGGCCGGACCGGCAGGTACCGGTGCGGCTCCGACATTGACCACCGGTTACGGCGAAGGGATCCTGCAATCCGGATCATATCCGGGATGAGGTTCAGTCCCTGGCCTTCTCCCTGACCACTTTCTTTGTCATCACCGTATCCTTCCCGCAGGTGGGACACTTCACCCGGTGTTTCCGTCTGACCGGCTCCCATTCATCCCAGTCAGCGAAATGGACCGGGACCCGTGAGTAGGGGAACCAGGTCCCGCAACCGGAACAGCGGACCTCGACATGGCGCTTCTCTGCCATGGAGGAGGGGTGAAACGCAGGAGAGATAAGGATTGCGGAACGAGATGAATAATTCCGGTCTGAGGGACCGGGGATTTCCGTTTCTTCCGCGAGCCGGGTGGTTTTTTCATCGGAGAGAATGGGGATCCCCGTAATTTCCTTCCGGGGATACTGGTCCCCCCCTCACCGGAGATAACGGAGTCTCCGGGAACCGGGATGCCGGCTCCACCAGACCGGGACTTCCGAGACCTCCGGGACCGGGATAACCGGCTGTTCCCTCACCGGTTCCTCAGCCATCGGGGTAACCGGTTCGGCCGGGACAGGGGCAGTCAGCTCTTCAGCCATCGGAATCACCGGTTCCTTCGGGACCGGGGAGTCCGGTTCCTCCACCGATGGGGATACCAGTCCCTCCATTGCTCTCTTTACGAGGTCTTCCATGGACGGGGATACCGGTTCCTCCGGGATTGGGGTTGCTGGTTCCTCCATCGCCCGGACTACCAGTTCTTCCGGGATCAGGGATACCGGTTCGACAGGGACATGGAATACCGGCTCCGCCGGGACCGGGGATATCGATACCACCGGGGCAGGAACGGCCGGTTTTTCCCTGACCGGGGCACGGAAGGAGATGACCAGGTGCACGGACTCCGAGCGGTCATCCAGGTCCACGGATACGATCCGGCATTCCCTGCCCGTGGCCCGGACCGCCACGCACGCGAGGAGGCTGCAGATGGTGCAGGGATTCTGGAGGCAGGCGTCCGGCGAGGCCTCCCTGGCTGCCCGGCAGCCCGGGTAGAGTGTGAACCCCAGCAGATCCACCCGGACCTCCTCCCCTTCCACCGCTGCCCCCACCCGGGCAGCGATCTCCAGGATCTCCTCGGCCACCTCCCGGATCACCTGGGGGATCCGCCCGGGATCGGCCGGGATCCGGAGATGGAAACGGGCCTCCAGTTCCCTCAGCAGCGGGAGACACGCGGGGGGAAGGAGGATACCCGGTGCCCCCCTATGACTGGCGGAAGCGGCCCCGGTATCCGGGCACGGGGGAGCTTCCGGCGGCAGTGCATGGAACTGCGCCACCCTCCCGTCCAGTTCCGCGAACGGGATGAAAAGAGGGGGATCCCGGCACCCGGCACGGGAAAGGAGCGTTGCCGTGTTGAGCTGGTGCTGGACTGCAAGAAGGGATAAAACCGCCGGGTCAGGAGTCTGGCCCCGGGAGAAGGTGAGGAGAAGGATACCGGTGAGGAAGAGGCCCAGCGAGGAGACGATCAGCGCGGGAGCGACGGGACCGCCGGCCCCGAGAAAAGCCAGTATCAGGAAGAGCATGGCCGCGAGGATGAGCACGAGGCCGGCTCTCTGGTAGGGGTCATTCTCTTCAGAGGACATGAGATCCGCTCACTCAGTTCTTCCCGGTCGGTATATAAATCCTGCAGAATCGCCCTTCCGGGGATCCTGATGGCAGGGACTTTTTCCCCGTCCCCCGTCGCCACCACTGCATGGCGGGTCAGCCCAGCAGCTGGAGCGCATGCAGGGCAACGATCAGGGTAAAGATGAGGAGGCCCAGCACCACCACCAGGGTCAGGGGGGAGAGATGGCGGGGCCTCACGTTCCGGGGCGAGAGGAGGAGCACTGCCACGATGATCCAGAGGATCCAGAGGGAGAAGAAGAGCTCCAGGTTATAGGTACCTGTCCATGCCATGCCGGCGGCCATCACCATCACCAGGAGGGCGGAGGTGACCGCCAGCCAGATCTGCGACTTCACCCGTCACCCACCCCACTGCCGCCTTCGGGACGGGAGGGGGCCGTTCCGGAACCGGATGAAGTGGTCCCGGTCATTTGATCCTCTGGATGATATCGTACGCACTGGTCTTCCCCCGGTTCTGGTTGTCGAAGAGGATGCCGAAGAGCACGAACTGCATCCCGATCATAAAGAGCATCAGGGAGAGGATGCCGTGGATGAAGAGTTCGCTCCCGGGGATGGAGAATTTTTGCCACACCGCGTAGATCATGCTGGCCAGTCCGACAAGAGTGAGGAAAAAACCGGTCACGTAAAAGATGATCAGGGGATGGAAGTTCAGGATAAAGTACTTCATGTACAGGCGCCACAGGAAGGTCTTCAGGAGGAGCCAGGAGACCTGCACGATGTAGAACCCGTACCGGATCTTGGATTTCTCGTTGCCGTACCGGGCCGGCATGATGACGTCCATGATGCGGCAGCCCAGGACGTTCATCTTTGCCAGCATGTCATTGAGGTACCCGTACCGGGGATAAATTTCGTCCAGGTTCAGCCGGGAGAGGGTCTGGCGAGAGATGGCGGTGTAGCCGTTCTGGGGATCGATCATCTCGAAGTAGCCGCAGGACATCTTGGTCATATAGGTAAGGACCGAGTTCCCGAAGGAGCGCCAGGGGGACATCCCCTTCCGGAGGGTGGTGTGAACCAGGCGGTTCCCCTTCGTGTAGTCCGCCACCTTCCAGATGATGGGATCCAGGAGAGCGGGCAGGTGCCGGGGATCCATCTGGTTGTCCCCGGCCATGACGGCCACGATGTCCACCCCGTCCTGCAGGGCCTTCTTGTAGCCGGTGGCAATGGCCGCCCCGACTCCCCGGTTCCGTTCATGGCGGATATAGGTGATCCGATCCATGTCCCTGAGGCTCTGGATCTTCCCCCCCGTCCCATCAGTGGAGGCATCGTCCACCACGTAAACCCGGTCCACGTAAGAAGGGATGGACGTGAGGGTGGACTCGATCAGCTCCTCTTCGTTATAGGCGGGGATTACCACGCCAATGGAATGCTGAGAGTACATGGTAGTTTCCGCTGACGGGGAGATCGGCCGTGCAAGAACCGGGGTAGCACGCCCTCCCAACCCAGCCCCATCTCTCATAGACACAGGAGATATTTATACGTTTTTATATCGGGAAATTATAAAAATCATAATGGCATAAATTTACTTTCCCAAAGAAATTAAACAGTTCTTTTTCAGGAAGGATGCGGAAAAATACACTCAGGGAGTTCTGTTTAACGGCCACATCTCCGTCAATATCATTCGCAAGGTTGATATATTCCCTGAGGATACCGTCGGAGAACCCGTTATCCTCGGAACAGAGCCAATAAGCATATTACATCACGGCGAAATAGTGTCTCTGTCCTATGCACGGCCGGAGTGCTCCTCTTTTCTGGTGGAAACTGAAAAAAAATCTCCAATTTCTTGGTATTTTCCTCCTCATCCTCCTGATGCTCATGGGACTCGTCCGATCCTATCCCATCCTTCACCCCATGGATTTCTGGAACGGCACGGGGATCACGCCGGAGATTACGCTCGAACCCCTGGAAAACCTGTCGGCCACCACGGGAGAGATACTGCGGTTCACGGTGCATGGTACCGATTCCGGGGGTAAACCCCTGAGATACCGGGCCAGTCCCCTCCCCCGGGGTGCGCAGATGGACGAACAGACCGGTGTATTCAGCTGGAAGCCGGCCGCCAATCAGTCCGGCACCTACTGGATCGCGCTGGCCGCGACGAACGGTCGCGCGACTGCCGAGGAACATATCAGCATCTCGATCATCCACCGGAACAACCCTCCGGTGCTGCAGCCCGTGGGAGGGCTGACGGTTCTTGCAGGCGAGCGGGTGGAGCTCGTCGTGAACGCGAGCGATCCTGACGGTGACCCTCTCACCTACAGCCTGAGCACCCTTTACCCGGGAGCCACCTTTGACAACCGCACCGGTGTCCTGGTGTGGCAGGTTCCCGCGAACCTGTACGGCACCGGGATGGTAGCCGTGACCGTCTGGGATGGGTGGGAAACCG
>JAJRDA010000088.1 GCA_028678665.1 Methanomicrobiales archaeon
CCAGGGACCCATCGGGCCTGAGGGCGAAACCGGAGCCACGGGAGCGACCGGTGCCCAGGGACCGCCAGGACCAACAAATCTTTACGCCATCAGAAAAGTGACCGGAGTCGGAAACCAGGTATGTTGTTCAACCGGCGGAACCCTAATCTGGTATTCATCCAGTGCCACGTTCGTAAAGAGAACAGGAGAATGCTGCGGATGTATCACCTCCGGGATAACGACCTGTTCGGGGTACGGTGTGTGCGCAGTATTCTAACCAGCATTCACACCATTTTTTTCTTGATGAAAACCGGGTGACATCCTGATTTCTCCTTTCACTGAAGGACCATCCCAGACAGAAATGGGTGGGAATCTCTGAGTATCCCTCGGAGATGTTCACGGGAGGGGAACCTCACCTCCTCCGAACCCCAACCTTTTCATGCCACAAATCCCCATATTCACCCGGAACCGCCATGCTCGCCATCGCTGCCCTCGCCCTGGTCCTGGCGTTCGCCTTCACCTTCACGAACGGGTTCCAGAATGCCGGTGCCATGGCCGCCACCTTCATCACCTCCCGGTCGGCATCCCCCCGACAAGGGATCCTCCTGGTCTCAATCATGGGATTTGCAGGGGCACTTCTCGGGGGGACCGCGGTAGCCCTCACTATCGCCGGGCTCCTCACGCTTCCTCCCGAAGACCTGCTGATCTGGATAGTCCTCCTCGCCCTCCTCTCCGCAGCTCTCTGGAACCTCATGACCTGGAGGTACGGCATGCCAACTTCCTCCACGCATGGTCTGATCGGGGGTCTTATCGGGGCAGGGGTCGCCTCGGCCGGTATAGGCAGCATCGACTGGGGTGTGGAGGAGCTGCTCTCCTCCGACCCCCATCTGGCCGGGGTGGTGAAGGTGGTGTTCTTCCTTGTGCTCACGGTCCTCGTCGGGTTCATAGGGGGATACGCCCTGCGGGTCTCCACCCGGCTGCTGCTCCGGAATGCCCCGCGGAAGGCCAACCGGACCCTCGTGGGCGTCAACTGGGCGGCGGCGGCGGCCATGGCGTTCACCAGCGGGGCCAACGACGCGCAGAAGCAGATGGGGGTGATCGCCATCGTCCTCCTGGCCTCCGGCATCTCCGCAGGTCCGACCGTTCCCCTGTGGGCGCGGTTCGGCTGCGCCGTCCTCCTGGCCCTGGGCACGCTGGGGGGAGGCTGGCGGGTCATGGCCACCCTGGGGCGGAGGATCTTCCGGATCCAGCCCGTCCACTCCCTGGACTCGCAGGTCTCCTCAGGGGCCATCATCGCACTCGCGACCCTGGCGGGGGCGCCCGTTTCCACGACGCACGTGATCTCGACCTCGGTGATCGGTGTGGGGGCGGCGGAGAACCCCCTGAAGGTCCGGTGGCTCGTGGGGACCCAGATACTGGTCACCATGCTCGTCACGATCCCGGCCACCGCCTGCCTGGCAGCGCTCCTGCACCTTGTGCTCAGCCCATTCCTGGGAATCTGAGGGAACCATGTCACCAAAGAAGAGAACGAGAACCCCGCGGAAGTTCGTGGAGATCATCGACGCGATCTTCCCCACCCGGTACGACTTTGAGGAGATGCTCGCAGAGCAGGCAGACCGGACCCTGGAGGGGGTCAGGCTCTTCGTGGACTGGCTGGACCACCATGCCGGGGAGGAGCCTGCTGCCCTTGGCCGGATCGAGGCGGATGTGGATGCCTTCCGCTATTCCCTGGAGGAGAAGCTGGGGGACAGCTTCTCCACTCCCTTCGACCGGCAGGACATCTACAGCCTCTCGCGGCAGATGGACTACATCCTGGGCTTCTCCTACGCGACTGCACGGGAGATGCACCTCTTCCAGGTGGCGCCGGACCGGCCCATCCGGGAGATGGCAGGGGCGCTCCTTCTCGGTACCGGCCACGTGGCCGCAGGGGTCAGGGCCATGGGCTCTGACCAGAAGAAGGTGCGGGAGGCCATCCGCGAGGCGAGGAGGACCATCCATACGGTCGGTGATACCTACATGCTCGCCATGAAGGACCTCTTCGGGACACCCGTCACCATGGACATGCTCAAGCGCAGGGAGGTGTACCACCACCTGTGGAACGCGGGGGGGGCCCTCCAGGCAACGGTGGACATCCTCCACAAAGCGGTGGTGGGAATCGACCTCGGCGGGGATTGAGGGGAAAGGATCACGACTGGTGGCCCACCACAACCATCTGGGGGTCCTTCCACGAGATCTGAAGGGTGCGGCGTGCCAGCGGTGTACCGGTGGCGGGGTCGGTGACCGTGAGGGTGATCATCACCTCCGGCAGGTCCTCCCCTACGGGGATGGGGTCATAGGACCAGTAAATCGCATCCGGCCCGCCCATCGCTACCGGCCCGAGCGGAACCACCTGGTACGTCGGCGGTGCCCAGGACAGGAAATGCCCGAAGGATGTCTCCCACCGGAATACTGCACCCGGGGGCAGGATGCCTGAGATATTCAGCGCAGAAAGCCGGATCCCGGGGGTTGAGGACATCATGAGGGAATACTCCCGGGGTTCTGCCGTGATTATCACGTCGATGGGAACGGCAACACCGTCTCCAGGAGCCGGGCCAGCCCCCGACCCTGCAGTCCCGCGGGTGAGCGGCGTGCTGCACCCTGCTGCGACGATAGCCGCGATGAGGACAAGGAACACGTCCCGCCACCGAAGATCCATGGGAGCGGGTGGGACGTGCCGGTGAATAAAGCCCTCACCCCCGGGATCATCCCCACTGCACCTGCCCCGCGGGGGGCCTCCTGTCTCACGCGAGAGACCTCGAGCCCGGGACCCAGTCCTGCAATCTTTTCCGGAGGAGTACGGCGTTGCAGGAGAAAGGGAGATGGTATCCCTCCAGACCGGTGAAAGGTTCAAGGGATGACCCTACCTATCTGACTCCTTATGGAACCCGCAGAAGGGGCATCCACAGCCCGCCTCCGCCTCTCCGCCGCGTGCGGCATGGCCGCCCCCCTGACCTTTTTCGGTACCGTTCTCCTCCTGGGATACCTCCGGCCGGACCACAGCCCCCTCACGCAGCTGATGAGCGAGCTGGGTGTGGCGGGTTCCCCCTATGCAACCGTCATGGATCTCGTGGGACTGGCCCTTACAGGAATCCTCCTCATCCTCTTCACCCCGGCCATCCACGCGGCGCTGGGGAAAGAGAGGGGCGGCACCCCGGGAACCGTCCTCGTGGTAGTGGTCGGCATGACGTTCGTCGGCATGGCCTTCCTTCCCTGCGATGCCGGGTGCGTGCCGGTGACCAGCACAGGACAGATCCACCTGCTCCTGGGAATGGCCGGTATCATCCTCGCCGCGGTGTCCGCCTTTCTCCTGGCGTATGCCATGAGGGAGGCCCGGGACTGGAACGGCTACTGGCAGTATTCCCTGATCAATGGGGTGGCGGTACTCCTGATGGTGCTGCTCACTCCCCAGTTCCCGGCTATCCCTGGCCTCTGGCAGCGCGTGATCGCAGGGACCGTCTTTCTCTGGACCGAAGTGGTGGCGATCCGGCTGTACCGGCAGGCCGGGCTGCCATCCCCCGGGAGAAGGTGATAAGGAGAGACTGAAACACGACGGTGGTCCGGGGGTTTCCTGAAAATGGGGTGCCCCCGGCTCGTCTCCCCCATGGCTCCCGACCCGGGAGAACCCCCGGGATTTCGCGGTTCTTTTTCCCGGATCAGTTCCCCATGGCCTCTGCGGTCTGGCGGAGCGCCTGCATGAGATCCCGCTTCTCCGGCGCAGCCTCCCTCCGTTCCAGCTTCAGGATCCTTCCCTCCTTCCGGGCGCTGATCACCTGCTCCAGCCGCTTCCGGTAGGTATCCTCAAAGGTGGTCAGGTCAAAAGGTGCAGTCATTTTCTGCACGATGAACGAGGCCAGCTCCACCTCCTTCTTCGTGGGTTCCGGCAGCTTCTGCAGCGCAGGCGCTTTGGTCGGGTCCAGGATCTCGTCCGCATACCGCATCGTGGTCGCCGCCAGGACGTCCCGGTACACGTGGACCAGGATCACATACTCCTTGGAGAACATGGAGACCCTCCCCACGGCCGCCTGCCCCTCCTTCTTCATCACCGTGCGGAGGAGGGCGTACGCATCCGGTGCGCCGTCGGGGACAAGGAGGTAGGTCCGCAGGAAGTAGTGAGGATCCGCCTCCTCCTTCCGGACAAAGGATTCCAGCTGGATCGTGTCACTGGTCTCGGGCCTTGCATCCCGGATCTCCTGCTTCTCCAGCGTGACGTACGAGTTCCGGGCCACCTCGAACCCGTACACGATCTCCTCGTCCGGCACCTCCTTCCCCTCCCCGCAGACCTGCTTGTAGTGGATGGGGGTCCCGCACTCCCGGTGGATCATCCGGAAATGGATGCCCCGGTCCCGGGTCATGGTGACCATCTTCACCGGGACCCGGACCAGCCCAAGGGAGATGCTCCCGGTCCAGACCGCGTGCTGGAGTCCCGTCTTCCCTGCAGCCCCCTCCGGCTCTGCATGGGGATCGCCTTTCTCAGCCATATGAGAAACCACCATGGCAGCACAGATAAAGCTGATCTCCATTCTCATTTTTCGTGGGGCACCCGTCTGTACCCGTCAGGGGCGAATGCCTCCGTGGGCGCCCTTCCCCCGGAAGCGTTATATCGGAGGGTCAGGATAGTCAGAGAAGGGACGGGTGAATCCATGCGGGAATCCGGGGATTGTCCGGGGAGGACCCGGTGAATCCTCTCCTGGAACGGCTGGAACCTCAGGTGAAGGAGCTCCTGGAGAGGATTCCCCAGCCCCCCTTCCGGGAGCCGATGCTCGCCACCCTGGCCCGCAGGGGGCCCACCGGCAGAGGCTGGGTCTTTGAGCGGAAGCTGGACGGGGAACGCTGCCTGGCCTGCCGGGAGGGGCCACAGGTGCGGCTCATCTCCCGCACGGGCCACCTGCGGAATGCCACCTACCCGGAGCTCGCAGATGCGCTCCTGGCCCAGCAGGAGGATGACTTCATAGCCGACGGCGAGATCGTGGCCTTCCGCGGGCAGAACACCAGTTTCTCCCGGCTCCAGGAGCGGATCGGGATCACGGACCCGGAGATCGCACGCGGGAGCGGTGCCCCTGTCTTCCTCTACCTCTTTGATCTGCTGTACCTGGACGGCTACGGTCTGACCCGGCTCCCCCTTCTCGCCCGGAAGGAGATCCTCGAACACGCCTTCCCCTTCCGGGATCCCCTCCGGTACCACCCACACACCGACCGGAACTGGGAGGCATTTTACGGGGATGCCTGCCGGATGGGCTGGGAGGGGGTGGTGGCCAAGCGGGCGGCGGGCCATTACACCTCCGGCCGGACCACGGAATGGCTGAAGCTGAAGTGCATCGGCCGGCAGGAGTTTGTGATCGGTGGTTTTACCGAACCCCGGGGCGGCCGGGCGGGGTTCGGGGCACTCCTCCTGGGATACTATGAGAACGGGAAGCTCCTCTATGCGGGGCGGGTGGGGACCGGGTTTGACGAACGGATGCTCCTGGACCTGGCCGGGGAACTGGCCCGGAGGGAGACCGCCGCCTCCCCCTTTTCCGACAGGAGGATGCGGGAGAGGGGCGAGCACTGGGTCACTCCTGATCTCGTCTGCGAGGTGGCCTTCGCCGAGTGGACCCCGGACCACCGGCTCCGGCAGCCCCGGTTCGTGGGTCTGCGGACGGACAAGGCCGCTGCTGACGTGATCCGGGAAATGCCTGGGTGATGGGATGACGGTCCGGACAGTCGGAAGCCACGAGGTGGAGGTCTCGCACGAGGGGAAGGTCTTCTACCCCGGGTCCGGGATCACGAAGGGAGACGTGATCGACTACTATGAGAAGGTTGCGGGGACCATCCTGCCGCACATAAGGGGGAGGCCCATCTCCATGGAGCGGTTCCCGGATGGGATACAGGGGGAGAGCTTCTACCAGAAAGAGATCCCCGATTACTTCCCCCCGTGGATCCACCGGGTCTCGATCCCCTACCATGGGAAGGGCACAAGCCAGTTCCAGGTGGTCTGCAACTCGCCCGAGACGCTCGTCTACCTGGCAGACCAGGGGTGCATCACCCTCCACACCTGGCTCTCCTGCGAAGGGCACCTCACCAGGCCGGACAGGATGGTACTGGACCTGGACCCCCCGGGGAACGACTTCGAACCGGTCCGGGCCGTTGCCCTCCAGGTGCGTGACCTGCTGGAGCAGGTGGGGCTCCGACCCTCCGTGATGACCACCGGGTCACGGGGGGTCCATGTCGTGGTCCCCCTCACCCCCACCCTGGAATTTGACCGGGTCAGGACCTTTGCAGGGTCCGTTGCGGGGGTGCTCGCCGAGCGCCATCCGGATACCATCACGGACGAGATCCGGAAGGAGAAGCGGGGGGGGCGGGTCTTCATCGATACCCTCCGGAATGCGTACGGGGCCACCGCCGTCCCCCCCTACGCGGTGCGGGCCAGGCCCGGTGCCCCCGTGGCCGCCCCCATCACCTGGGAGGAGCTGGAGGGTCCCGGGATCCAGTCCCGGAGCTTCACCATCCGGAATCTCTTTGATCGGCTGGAGCGGAAGGGTGACCTGTGGAAGGGGTTCCACGGACACGGCCAGTCCCTGGAAGAGGTGATCGGGAATCTCAGGAAAAAGAAGTGAGAGGGAAATGAGGGTGGGCGGGGATATCCCGCTTCGCTAGCAGGTATGCTCTTTCTTCCCGGTCCCCTTGCATTTGGGGCACTTGCTGCTCTTCGTGGAATAGGGAACATCGAAGGGCCCGCTGCCATCCCCCTGGCAGAGGGGGCAGGTGATATCCTTCCCGCACTTCTCACAACGCCACTGCTTCATGGCGACACTGTCTGTTTTCGGAATACAAATAGTTCCTGAGATACGACGGGAAGATGGTGTGATGACCGGGTCCGTGGACGGCGCATGATATGCTCAGCGGGAGGGGGTGGGCCCTCTTCCGGTCCCACCCACGTGAGGATGGGGCGATTCTTGGTAACACCGACATGGCGGACCATCCTCACGGGGGGGCGCCCACGCGGCGGGGGGACGCAGTCCCCCCCTGGAGCGTCCCGGCAGTATCTCGTGTTCTCTACCAGGGCCCTTGTCTGATTGAAGAAACCGTCCAGCCACATCATCCTCAGCGGGAGGGGGCGAGCCCCCTCCCGGTCCCACCCCCGTGAGGATAGTCTCTACTAAGGGTATTGAGACAGCCGATGATGTTCCATCACGAAAACCGAAGAAAAATGAATGCAATGAAAAGGAGAAAGAAAGATTAACCGAACAGGGCACCGAGCCCGGCCATCGCGGACTCTTCATCTGCCTTCTTGTCTTCCTTCTTCTCCTCGGCGGCCGGGGCCGCGGCCGCAGTGGCTGCGACAACTGCCGGGGCAGCGACGGCGACAGGGGC
>JAJRDA010000089.1 GCA_028678665.1 Methanomicrobiales archaeon
CACCCGGTGCACGGGGATGGTGAAGCACGTGGCCTTCTGCGGGGAGGGGGGCAAGGCAAATGTCCTCCTGATCGCGCCCTGCACGGCCAATACCATCGGGAAGATCGCCTGCGGCATTGACGATACGCCCGTCACCACCTTTGCCACGACGGCACTCGGGAGCGGGATCCCGGTGCTCGTCGCCCCTGCCATGCACGAATCCATGTACAGGCACCCGGCCGTAAAGGAGAACCTCACCCGCCTCGCACACTGGGGGGTGGACGTGATCGGGCCCCGTCTGGACGAGGGAAAGGCCAAGATGGCGGACCCTGCAACCATCGTCATCCACACCGAACGGGCGGTAATGGGGAAACCGCTGGACGGACAGCGCGTGCTGGTGACGGGGGGGGCGTGCGCGGAACCGGTGGACGACGTGCGGATCCTGACCACCCGTTCCAGCGGCAGGATGGGCCGGGAGATCGCCCTCCAGGCCTACCGGCTCGGGGCCGACGTAACCCTGGTCCATGGCGGGGAAGAGGTTCCCTGCGTCCGGAATCTCCGGGTCTCTTCTGCCGGCGAGATGGCGGAGGCTGTGCTCCGGATCGCGAACGACGACGGGATCGACATCTACGTGAGTGCCGCTGCCATCTCAGATTTCGCGCCGGAGCGGCATGCGGGGAAGATCCCGAGCGGGAAGCCCGTGGAAATCCGCCTCCGCCCCCTCCCTAAGCTCCTGGACCGGGTCAGGGAGGCCTGCCACCCCCGGATCATCGCCTTCAAGGTGGGGGAGGGGGGAACACGGGCGGCACGCCGGTTGCTCGCGGAGGGGGCTGACCTCGTGGTCGTGAATCCCCCGGAAGCGATGGGGACAGAGGCAGGCGAGTTCACCATTCTCGGGAAGGATACCCGGATCCGGGTGCAGGGGACCAAGGAGGAGGCTGCCGCGACCCTATGGGACGCCGTGCGGTAGGGTGGTCGCCGGGGCACCTCTCCGGCTACTTCCGGAGGATCGGCGGCGATTCGCCCGCCTCCACCGGTTCGACGGGGGCTGGCGTGGTGATCCGGGAGGGAGTGACGGCAGTGGTAGAGCTCTCGGATGTCCCGCAGGTGGTGGTATCCCAGCGAACCCCGGAGGGGGTCCTCTCGGTCGTGGCCACCACATCGCCGCCCGTGGAGTACGCGATGGAGAGACTGGGTGTCTCCGCACGGGTCACCACCAGGACCGACCTTCCCATCGGTGCCGGCTTCGGCCTCTCGGCAGCAGCCCTCCTCGCTACCCTCACCGCCCTGGACCACCTCTTCTCCCTGGGCCTGGGAAGGTGGGGTGTCGCAGCCCTCGCCCACGAGGCAGAGATCGTGCACCGGACCGGCCTCGGCGACGTGGCCGCCTGCCAGGGGGGCGGGTTCGACTGCAGGAAGGGTGCCGGAATCGATGGTGAGATTACCCGCATCCCTGCGGAGGGGGAACCGATCAGCGCCCTCACCTTTGGCCCGATCTCAACCCCGGCCGTCCTCTCCTCCGCAGATGTGCTCACCCGCGTCGAGCGCGCCTATCCCGGCCGGTGCCCCCGTGACATCCCCGACTTCTTCCGGCTCTCCCGTGCCTTCGCCGAGCAGAGCGGCTTTCTCACCCCCCTCGTCCGGGAAGCCCTCTCCGCCTGCGACCGGGCCGGCATCCCTGCCTCCATGACGATGCTCGGGCAGGGCATCTTTGCACGGGGGTGCGGGGCAGATGAGGTGCTGGCACCCTTCGGGCAGGTCCTCCCCCTGCAGGTGGCGGGGGCAGGGTTCTCGCCCGGGGAGGATGCACCATGATCTCCCCGGATCACCCCCGGTACCGCTCGCTGGAGGTACGGGAGCGGCTCGCCTGGTTCGCGAGAGAGGGTGTTGTCTCCCCGGAAGGTCTCGCCGCCCACGGCCGGGGCGAGGCCTTTGACTACCTGCTGGGAGAGAAGACCACTGAAAGCGCGCTCCTCGCAGAACGGACGGCCGCCGCGATGCTCCTCTCCGCCCGCCACCCTGTTATCTCCGTGAACGGGAACACCGCTGCACTGGCCGCCCGGGAGATCCGGTACCTCCAGAAGGCCACCCGGGCCGCGGTGGAGGTGAACCTCTTCCACCGGACGCCGGAGCGCGTGGCGAAGGTGACCCGCCTCCTGGAGGGGCACGGCGTGGAGGTGCTTGAGGGGGAAGTGGAACGGCTGATCCCGGTCTCCCATGACAGGGGCTGGTCCCACCACGACGGGGCCGCGGCAGCGGACGTGATCCTCGTGCCCCTGGAGGACGGGGACCGGGCGGAGGCACTGGTCTCCATGGGAAAGTCGGTGATAGCCATCGACCTCAATCCTCTTTCCCGCACGGCACGGGCGGCGACACTCACGATCGTTGACGAGGTGACCCGGGCGATCCCCGCCATCACCCGGGCCGCGGGAGAGCTTTCACCCGGGGAGTGTGAAAGGCTCATCTCCCGACTGGACAATAGTAATTTCCTGCAGGCGGCCCTGGACGAGATCGCAGGGAGGCTGTCCCATGCTCTGGATTGAGAAGTACCGGCCCGTCACCCTGGACCAGGTGGTGGGGCAGGACGCGGCGGTGTCCCGGCTCCGGTCGTTCGTGGCCCGGAGAAACCTCCCCCACCTGATGGTGACCGGTGCATCGGGGACCGGAAAGACCGTATCCCTGGAGTGCACAGCCCGGGCCCTCTACGGGGACTCGTGGGCGGCGAATACCACGATCATCCCCGCCGCCGACCTCTTCAGGCAGGGGCGGTCCTACCTGGAGGCCGATGACAGGTTCTCCCACCTGTATCGGAAGGACTGGAGCCTCCTCACCAATTTCAAGTATATCGTGCGGTGGTATGCATCCCTGAAACCCCTTGACGCCGACTTCAAGATGATGGTTTTTGAAGGTGCGGACCGGCTGCCGATGGAGATCCAGGCTGCGCTCCGCCGTACCATGGAGCGTTTCTCTGCCACGTGCCGGTTCGCGTTCTGCACCGCCCGTCCCGGCGCCCTCATCCCTGCCCTCACCTCCCGGTGCTATCCCCTCTTCTTCCTCCCGCTCTCCGGTGAGGTGGTGGCCCACACCCTCCGGGAGATCCTTGAGAAGGAAGGGGTGGAGGAGGGGCGTGTCTCAGAGGACGACCTGGATCTCGTGGTGCATGCCGGCCGGGGGGACCTTCGCCGGGCCACGATGCTTCTCCAGGTGCTGGTGGAGTCGGGGGGAAAGATGCCGGTTGCCGAGATCGCCCAGTCCGAACCTGGCGCTGTCGTGGCGCGGGCATTCCAGTTCATGAGGGACCATGACGGCCCGTCCGCCCTCCGGTCCATCGAGTCCCTGATGGTGGACTACGGCCTCTCGGGGAAGGAAGTGCTGGGCGAGCTCCGGAAGGCGGTAAAGCGGGAGTACAATGATCCCCGGATCGCCCAGATGCTCGCAGACACCGACCACCGACTCGGCCGGTGCGAGAGCGAGTTCATCCAGGTGAACGCCCTCGTGACCCGGATCATGCAGGAGGTGTTCCCCTGAAGAAGGTCCAGGAGCACTACGACAGCGTTGCACAGGTCTACGACATACGGTACGATTCCGACATGGGCCGGGCGTACCACCAGCACATCAGCAGCGCCCTCCTGCAGAGCCTGCCGCCCGGGTGCAGTCTCCTGGACCTGGGGTGCGGCACCGGCCTCTTCATGAGGAGGTACGGCGAGAACGGGGGCGACGCGGTCGGCCTCGATATCAGCCGGGGCATGATCGAGAATGCAAGGGGCCGGTGCAATGGCTTTGAGTTCTGCATGGGCACCGCGGAGGAGCTGCCCTTCCGGGACAACTCCTTTGATGCCATCTCCTGCCTGCTTGCCTTTTCCTATCTCCGGCATCCCTCCCGGATGCTGGCCGAGGCCTCCCGGCTCCTGAAACCGGGCGGCAGGATTGCGGTCTGCACCCTCTCACGGAACATGCTCACCTCCCTCGTCCCCGCCATCTACCGGCTCGGCGAGCTGATCGATATCCGGCACGTGGGTGTCGGGGACTTCGGGGAGCAGTACTACACCGAGGACGAGATGGTGATCCTCTTCTCCGAGGCCGGGTTCCTCGACATCAGCGTGAAAAGGGTATCCTTTGCCCACATCAGCCTGAAGAAGCCCATCTTCGAGATTGCCCGGAAGATGGAGCCGTTCGTGGAGCAGCGGATGCCATCTCTCGCCTACAACATCCTGGTCGCGGGGAGGAAGCCGGGCCTCATCGGCGGCCGGACTCCGTGAGCCGCGCGAGCACCCGCCGTTTCTTCTCCACCGCGGCAGTTGCCGCCCGGTCCACGCCGATCCTCATCTCCTCAAAGTCCCGCCCTGCCCGGTCCACCACTTTCTTGAGCGGCGTGTAGGCTGACTCCCGGAACCGGGGCGTGAAGTCCTGCTCCCGGCCGTTCACCACCAGCACGGCAGCCGGGGATCCCTTTTCCACCCGGCCGATCTCCTCCATGGGGACTCCTGCATCACCCACCACCCGGATAATACGGTCCGCCGCATCCGGCGGGGCAACCACGAGCAGGGCATCCAGCGACACCCCCAGGTAATCGATCTGCAGCCGGTCCAGCATGGAGAGCACCGCCGGGTCCACGAGGTTACGGAGATGCCGGTCCTGGATCACAATCCGTGCCTTCGCCGTCGCCGCCATCTCGTGGGCATCGCCCCGGAGGCCGCCGTTCGTCACGTCGGTCATCGCATGGATCTCACCCAGGATATCGCTTCCGAGCAGGGCCTGCACGGCACGGAGGAAATCCAGGTTCAGGGTTCGCTCCACCACGTCAGGTATCCCCGAGTAGATGGCGGCGGTGGCGATGGTCCCGCCACCGCTCCCCGTGGTCATCAGGATGACGTCCCCGGGGGCGGATGCCCGCCGGGGGGTCACGTGGGATGCGACCCCCACCGCCCCCACGCAGCCGGTCATCCGGGTGCCCAGCACCATGTCGCCCCCGATCCGGAGGGTGGAACCGGCCACGAGAGGCACGCCCATCCCCTCCGAAACCGCGGTCACCCCGGCCGTGTAATCGAAGATCTTGGCCACGTCCCCGTCATCGGCCACGTGGATGTCGGAGAAGAGGGCGACGGGCCGTGCGCCCATCACGCAGACGTCCCGCAGGGTGGCCCGGGTCGCGTGGAACCCCGCCAGGAAAGGATAGTCCGAGAGCCGGGAATGCATGCCGTCGACCGTCACCGCGATCCACTTCCCTCCCGCGGTGACGACACCCCCATCGTCCATCTCCTCCACCCCCACGGCGGCGGTGGTGTGGCCGATGATCTCCGCGATCTTCCGGTGGGCATAGAAGTCCCCCTTCCCCCGTGAGCCCACGCCGAACTCCCCCATGGCCACGCCCGCAGGTGTGAACTCGAAGACATCCCCCTTCGCCCGCTCGGAGAGCTCCACCTCTTCCCGCACGGCACGGGCAAAGTCGGCCGCGTACTCCCCTGATACCGGCTTCAGCCGCCGGACATGGTCTGCCAGGAGCGCCTGGATCTCCTCCCCGGGTGTGCCCTGAGCCCGGAGCCTTCGCACGAACCCTTCCACGTCCATGCAGCTACTTCTGGCAGGGAGAAGGGAAAAAGGTGCGGAGGGGGGGGGCGGGGGAAGATAACCATCCAGCCTGAACGGGTATTGGTGCGGGAGGGGGCGAGCTCCCTCCCGGTCCCTCCCCCGTGAGGACAGGGTGAGCCGGGTTGTCACTGCCCCGATGGAGATAGTACCTGCAACCGAAGGATCCGTCCATCCTCACGGGGGGACGCCCACGCGGCGGGAGGCGGAGCCCCCCAGGAGCGTTCCAGTCGAACGCATCCGGGGAATGCCAGATCAAGGATTGAATAAACCACAAGAGACAGCCGGGGGAAAACGTCATCTGCCGCCGGGACCTACCCTCCCGGCATGAGGAAGGAAGGGATTCCCTGCGCCTGCACGATCGCCGGTTCCGATTCCGGAGGAGGGGCCGGGATCCAGGCGGACCTGAAGACATTCACCGCACTCGGGGTATGGGGGATCACCGTGATCACCGCTATCACCGCCCAGCATCCCGGTGCCGTGAAGGGGGTCTGGCCGCTTCCACCGGAAGCGGTGGCAGCGCAGATGGAAGCCGTTGCGGAGGGTTTCCCCATCCGGGCTTACAAGACCGGCATGCTGGCCAACCGGGAGATCATCCTCACTGTCGCTGCGCACCTGCCGGACGGGATCCCGCTGGTGGTGGACCCGGTGATGGTGGCCACGTCAGGCGGGATCCTGATGGAACGCGGCGCCAGGGACGCGCTGGTCGGGTCCCTCCTCCCCCGCGCCACCATCGTCACCCCGAACCTGGCGGAGGCCGCGGCACTGGCAGGGAGCGGTCTCATCACTACAGAAGAGGCAATGCGGGCGGCCGCAGGGCAGATCCTGGAGCTGGGACCGCAGGCGGTGATCGTGAAGGGAGGACACCTGGTGTCCCGGGAGGCGGTCGATCTCCTGGTGGACCGGGACGGGGAACTCCTGCTGCGTGGCGAGCGGTACCCGTACGATGTCCACGGGTCCGGCTGTTCGTTCTCCGCGGCGCTGGCAGCGTTCCTGGCCCGGGGGGAACCGGTCCGGGATGCGGCGGTGCACGCGAAGGCATTCATCGGGCCGGCGCTCCGGGATGCCTTCGCCTCCTCCCGCGGTCCACCGTCGGTGAATCCTTTCGCCGGTGGAAGGGATGAACGGGGTCAATAATCACATCTTTTTCCATTTCAGCACAACATATCAAAAAAAAGTTAAATATTATCGAAAATTCCCCTGTTCAAAAACAATAACATTTATATACTATTGAAGGAAAGTCAGATGTACTCATCAGCGTGCCGACTCGAGGCCGCTGTGAGGTGAGTGAACATGAAGTTTCTGAAAGAAGAAGATGCGGTATCACCCGTCATTGGCGTCATCCTGATGGTCGCCATCACGGTGATCCTGGCCGCAGTCATTGCGGCGTTTGTCTTCGGCATGGCTGGATCCGTGCAGAAGACGAAGACTGTTGCTGCAACTGCGAAGCAGGTTGGTAATGAATTTGTGATCACCTACCAGGGCGGGGCGGACGATGCCTCAGTTGAGTATCTGACTATTCAGTACCTTGATAACGGTACCACATTCTGGTATGATGACACTGCAACGCCTTTCCAAGTAACTCCTGAACCTGTTGCATTCGACGCTGACAACAAACCAGCGGTCGGGACATCGCTCGCATCCGGCGGGGCTACCCTTGAACAGGACCACGTCGTGGTGACTGTTGGATTCAATGATGGTTCGGCCCAGGTCATCCTGGACACCTACGTCTAACCCCACCCCTTTTTCTGAATAACCGCCTCTTCTCAAAAAAGGA
>JAJRDA010000090.1 GCA_028678665.1 Methanomicrobiales archaeon
GGCATCTTTGACATCTACATGCCGGATGCAAAGTACGGGAGCGACGATGTGGCGCTCCGGCTCTCCGATGCCCCGGGCTACGTTGGCGTGAACCAGGCGGCCCTCCGGGAGATGCACCGGCAGGCGGGGGACCTGGTGATCCGGGACGGCATCGCCGTCCGGGGGCTCATCATCCGGCACCTGGTGCTTCCCCATGGTCTCGCCGGCACTGACATGGTAATGGGGTTCATCGCCGATGGGCTCTCCCGCGATACCTACGTGAACGTCATGCCCCAGTACAGGCCCTGCGGCCGCATTTCGACGATGCCGGTGAGCCCCTCTTCCGGGAGCTCCAGCAGCCCCTCCGGTTATCGGAGTACCGGGAGGCCATCCAGATCGCCCGGCGGCACGGGCTGTACCGGGGATTCGGGTGACATATTCGGAAAAATGGTATCTGGCTTCACCCATACCCCCATCATTTATGCAGAAATGCACCCAACAGAACCAATTGGATGAGGTACGGATTTCTCCTCCTGATCTTCTTCTCCCTGATGCTCTGCCTGGCTGCCGGTTGCACCCGGTCCCAGGAGCCTGCAGGGAGGCTGCTGGACGCAAAATCACCCGGTCCCTCACCCGGTTCAAGCCCAGATACCACTGGGGAGCCGGCGGATAAGGGACGTGAACCCAGTTCTCATGGAACTATAAATCCGGCGGCCACGGAGACCCCGCTACCCCAACCTCTGACCGCAAACCCGCTGCAGATGCCCTCCCCTGCCACTACCGTCCCCACGCCCACAACGACGAGAACTGCCTCCCCGACCACCGTTCCTGTACCCACAACGACTGCAACAACCCCCGCCACAACCGTCACAACCCCCACGACACCTGTCACCACACCCACTACGGATGTAACCACACCCGATACAACCGTTACCACTCCCACAACAACGGTAACTACCCCCACCACAACCATTACCACACTTCCCACGACCATCCCCACCCCGCCGGAAGGAGATATTCCCCGGGGTGTGGAACTGGCGGTGTGGCAGCTCACGAACGACGAACGGGCCAGTAACGGTGTTGCACCCCTTGTCTGGGATGACACCCTGGCTGTGGTGGCGAGGGACCACAGCACGGACATGGCGGAGCATCACTTCTTCTCCCACACCAACCTGCAGGGCGATGGACCGACCGAGCGCGCAGCAAGGCACGGCTATCCCGTCCGGAAGGACCTGGGCGGGGGATGGTATGCAGAGGGGATTGGCGAGAACATCAATCAGATGCCCACCGGGAATGTCATCGGTTTCGGCTATGTAAACAACGACACCGAGAGCGTTGGCCGGGCCACGGTGAAGGCATTCATGGACAGCCCCGGCCACCGGGCCCTGATCCTGAAAAGCGAGTATACCAATCTTGGCGTGGGTGTGGCATACGATGGGCAGTATTACTACACAACCCAGAATTTCTGGTGACAACTGATGGGTAGCCCTGCACCCCAGAATTCCCCCAGCAGGAGAAACAGAGGATATTTAATCGGTTGGAGTGAACGTCCTTTATCGGGCCGGGGAGGTGGATGGCCATGAATGAGCCGGTCTTTTTCGCACTCTCTGAGAGAAACCAGCGCCAGAAGAACGAGGACGCCCTCTATGCCGCCCGGGTGGAGGACTACGCGGTCTTCGCCGTGGCCGACGGCCTCGGCGGGCATGCCCACGGTGAGCTCGCCGCCGGGAAGGCCATCGCCGAGATCCGCGAGATCGCCACCGAGAGGATCTTCTCCGGGCGCCCGTCCGACCTCCTCTCCCGGGCCTTCGATTTGGCCAACCGGCGGATCGTGACCTACAACCAGGAGCACCGGGTGAACTCCGCCACCACGCTCGTCGCTGCCATTGTCCACGCCCACGGGAAATGCACCATCGCGAGCTGCGGCGACAGCCGGGCCTACGTGATCGACAAGGAGGGGACCTGGCATACCCGGGACCACAGCTTCGTGGAGCAGCTGATCGAGTCAGGGATGCTGAAGGAAGAGGATGCCTTCCGGCACCCCCACAACAATATCCTGACCCAGGCACTGGGGCTGGAGCGCCGGGCCTTCCCCGACATCTATGAACAGGACGTGAAGGGGAAGGTGCTGATCCTCTCGTCCGACGGCATGCACGACTTTGTCCGGCCTGAACGGATCCGGCAGATCGCCCTCCACCACGACCCTGCACAGGCAGCGGAGCTCCTGGTCCGGGAAGCGGTCGCCGGCGGGAGCACCGACAACATCACGGTGATCCTCTCCCGCTGGTAACATCCCTGCAGAGGAGACGCGCAGGTGCATGTCAGGTTCGCTGACCTTCTTCCAGAAGGCGGCAGGCCTGGATGATGGCCTCGTGCACGGTTGGCGATGATTCCCGTGTCAGCCGGTTCTTGAGGGAGGGAATCGCACCGGGGTCGCCAATGGCTCCCAGGGATACGGCTGCGATCCTGCGTACGTACTCGTTCTCGTCCTCCAGTGCCCGGCAGAGCCCGGCTATGGCTCCCGGGCACCGCCGGAGACCCAGCCCCTTGGCCGCCATGTACCGCACGTGATCCCGGGGATCCTCCAGGGTGCCGGCGAGGGCAACGCAGACCCGGGGATCCTGTATCTGTCCCAGGGCCTCCGCCGCCCGGTACCGGACCTCCCAGCGGGGATCCCGGAGGGTGGTCACCAGGGGAGCGACAGCGGATGATCCGATGGCCGCCAGGTCCGCGGCGGCACTGGCACGGACCTGTTTGTCCATGGCATGGAGGGCTGAAAGCAACCCGTCAATCCGGGAACGCCTGTCAGGGCCGGGTGAGATTCTCACAGGTAAAGCCTCTTCCTACTTCGTGAGCCCCAGCCAGACGAGAAAGATACCGAACCCCGTGAAGAGGGTCGTAACCACCATATCGCTGGGGAACGCGCCGGGCAGGACGAATCCCACCAGGCCCATGAGGATCAGGAGGAGGCCCATACCGATGGCGGGAACGCCGCTTTTCACAGCGTAGATGCGGGTGACCGGGCACCCGTCCCCTTCCTGCACCGACTCTCACACCCCGATCTCGAACCCGTCAAGGATACCCCAGAAGAACTCGTGCTTGTGCTTCTTCAGCCAGTCGTAGGTCCGGATGAACCGGTCCTCCTTCCGGGTCTCGAACTCGAACTTGCAGTGGGTGAGGGCGATGAGGAACCCCTTCTCCTTCTCCCTCCGGGCGATGTCCAAAAAGCCGCCGGAGTCCAGGCTCTGCAGCACCTCGAAGACATCCCGCGGCACCCGGATTTTCGTTGTCATCTGCGTTCCGTCAGGCCCCTGTCTGCTCCGTATTCCGGAATACACCCATGGACTATATATATCCGGTGATCCGGGAACCGGATCCCCGCAGGATCCCGCACATCACTCCTGTGGTTTCCGGGCCCGGTCCGGTGCCAGGAACCCTGCCGAAGGGGTATCCCGGATCCACCCGATGTCGGACCGGTACAGCTCCCGGAGGTCCCGGAGACCCAGCCGGAGCATCGCCACCCGGCTCACCCCCAGGCCCCACGCCAGCACCGGGTGCTCTATCCCCCAGGGTGCCGTCACCTCCTTCCGGAAGATCCCCGCGCCCCCCAGCTCCACCCAGCCCAGTCCCTCCACGTACACCTCGGGCTCCACGGACGGCTCGGTGTACGGGAAATAGCCGGGCCGGAACCGCACCTCGGGGAAGCCCATCCGGGTATAGAACTCCCGGAGGTAACCCAGCAGGTGCCGGAAGTTCACCCCCCGGTCCATGACGATCCCTTCCAGCTGCTCGAACTCGGGGAGGTGGGTGGGGTCGATGGCCTCCCGCCGGTACACCCGTCCGATGGCAAAGGCCTTCACCGGAGGATCCGGGTGGAGGGCCAGGTGCTGGATGGAGAGGAGAGTGGTGTGGGTCCGGAGCACGCACTGTTCTGCCTTCCCATTGTTCCAGGTGCCACCCCAGCCCGTGGAATCGATCCCGCCCCCCTTCTCGTGCATCTCCCGGACCCTGTCGGCGCCGGGCGGGAGGGGTTCAGTATGGCCCAGGTAGAACGTGTCCTGCATTTCACGGGCGGGGTGGTCCTGGGGCTGGAAGAGGGCATCGAAGTTCCAGAAGGCGGACTGGACGATGTCTCCGTAGAGCTCGGTGAACCCCATCTCCAGGAGGATCATCCGCATCTCCTCCATGAGTACCTGGTACGGGTGCACCTTGCCAGGGTATACCCGCCGGGGCGGGGTGTCCACCCGGTAGCGCCGGAGGGGGAGGTCCTTCCAGACGCCGGAGACGATCATTTCGCGGGTAAGCGTCCCCACCTCCTCCCGGAGGTCAAGGCCGGACTCGAGGAGCGATTTTCCTGCAGCAGTGAGGCCGACCCGGTACATGACCGTCTCCTGCGGCTCCAGGACGCCCCGGGCAGCGAGCATGGCGGCCCCTTCGCCGGACGGGTCCGGGGCCGTGAGGGCCTCCTCGTCGGGCCCCCTCGGGGCGTTCCCGGTCTTCTCCACTGTTCCTCCCTCGAGGGAGACCCAGCCCTTCTTCTTCATCCAGCCGATCCCGATCCGGGCCATCGGGTGCCGCTGCAGGTCCTTCACCGGGATCGATCCGGTGAAGGAGTCCCGCAGCTGCCGCTCGGGAAGGCCCCCTGCTGCCGCGTAGGTCTTTCCCTCGGCGGTGAGGGTATACCGGGTCCGGACCTCCCGAGTTACCTCGGCGAGGCCTCGCCCGCTGCAGAGGTGGGCATACTGGAGGGTGGCCTCCTCCGTGGCACCCAGTTCCTTTGCGATCTCCGCAACAGAAACCGCTTTCCGGCCTTTCAGGGCGACGAGCAGCCGTTTCTCATTCAGTGACAGGTCCATCGGGATCATCCCTCCTTCGGGAGCTCCACCGCGTCCATCTTCTCCCGGAAGTCCGCGAGAAACGCCCGGACGCGCTCCAGGGTCGCCTTCTTGCACGGCCCGCAGAGAAGTTCGCCGGCCCTGCAGGCCCGGTGGATCTCCCGCAGCACGGCATCATCCTCCACCATGTGGAACTGGTTCAGCAGGTACACGGGGCACCGGTCCGGTTCCCCGCCCATCCGGCGCTGCTCCTCCACGGTGGACCTCCCGCCGGTGAGGGTGTTCATCACCTTCTTCTTCACGCTCTCGTCCGACTCGGCAAAGGTGAAGAGGCTCTCGGGCACGGACGAGGACATCTTGCCGCCCTGGAGCCCGGGCATGAAGATGTGGTAGGTGGAGGACGGGGTGTAGAAGGCGCACCCGCCCCGTGCCTGCTCGATCCGCCGCACCTCTTCTGCCACCTGTTCATAGGAGACCCCTTTCACGTCGATGTGCCCCTCATACCGCTTTGAGCCCGGGAAGGCCCGGTGGACCATCTCCACGGCCTCCTCCTGCGCGTTCTTGGACCGGACGCTGATGCAGGCCCCCCGGTCCTCGACCGTGAACATCCGGAGCTTGTGGGCGATCCCCCGGGTCAGGCGGAGGTGGGGGTCCTGGTCCACGCCCACGGGGACAACGGTGGGCGCCGGGCCCGCGTCCACCTGGGGGAAGAGGATGTCGGCCACCTGGGTGATCACCGAGACCGGGTGGGCGAGGGTGGTGTCAGGCCCGAAACCGTAGATAGCCGTGAGCTCCGAGAAGTTCACCCTGGTCGCGGCCTCGAAGGCAAGGTCCTGGAGCCGTGCGTTCCGGCTCTGGTAGTAGGAGACGCCCCGGTAGCCCAGCGCGTACAGGCAGCGGAGGTACTCCTCCCCGTACTTCCGGCAGTCTTCCCAGGAGGTCCCCCGCACCGCGTGGGCTTCCCGGTCCGCGATGGCGATGTAGCCCTTCGCGCCCATCTGCGTGTGCCAGACCACCTCCTTCATCACCATCAGGTGCCCCAGGTGCGGGTGCCCCGAGGGCATGAACCCGGTGATCACGTAGAAGGGGGTGTGCTCCCGCATCGCCTTCGCGATGATGCCGTAGTCCCGGTGCCCCTTCACGATCCCGCGGGTGAAGAACGCCGGGGGGTTTGGAATCCCGGCAAGGACCGTCTCGATGGGCTCGATGCCGAACTCGGCAAAGAGCGCCGCGTAGTCCACCTCCTGCGCAGCGCCCCACGGGCTGATTTCGGCCGGTGCATTCCCCGCGTTCACAGCTTGATTCTCCCGAACTCGATGTAGCGGATGCCTTTCTCCTGTACGCACCCAAACAACATCTTCTTTTTGACACTGTGCGCCAGCCGCACGGACCGGGCGATGGCGGACATGGGGAGCCGCACGCCGGGAGGGAGGGCATGGACCAGCAGGTCCGAATGGGTCTTGTCGCCGGTGTAGACCCGGAAGTGGTGCCCGAACTTGTAGCCGGTCCGGGGGGTGTACCCCCTTCTCCGCAGGTCCGAGTACACCTGCACCTTCTCCCGGATCTCGCTGTCGGTGGCGGCTGCCCGGTCCAGGAGAGCAGCGGGCGTGAGGTGGCCCCCCGGCTCCGGGACCGTGAGGATGCCTTCCTGTACCAGGTGGCACGCTTCCGCGGGGGCGAGGAGGAGCCGCTGTTCGTCCAGGCGGGTGCCGTACCACTGCTGCGCCAGGGCATCTGCCCCGCTTCCCCGGATCAGCACTGCCGTTCCCAGCAGCTCTCCCTCGGCCCGCACCGGTTCCTCCACCTTCCCCATCTCGGGGAGGACCGATGCCTTCACGCCGTAATAGGTGAGCTCGTCCTCGTCGTCCACGACAGCCAGCACGTACTCCTTGCGCATGTGGGAGGAGGTGGCCACCTCGGCCCCCGCGGCCTCGAAGTCGACGAGATCCCGCTCCGAGAGGACCCGCACCAGGTACCGGGTCTTCCCGGACCCGGGCCTGTCCCCCCTCCGGAAGACGCGGTAGTCCTGCGGTCCCGGCTGCACCGCGTAGCCCCGCTCTCTCAGGTCCCGGTACACCAGGTAGGACCGGAGGAACTGCCCTGTGCCCGAGAAATGGGCCAGCATCCGGTCAAAATCCCACCCCTCCACCCGGATCTTCTGCCGCTGGACCAGGTACAGGGCCTCCTCGGGGGCCAGCCGGAGCCCGCCTGCCTCCACCCGGCCGTAGCCCCCCTGCTGGTGGAGGGAGAGGGCTTCCGGGCCCAGCCGGACCGTGTTCCCGTCGAGCGTTGCGTTCACTGGAGAAAGGATAGGTCGGGGGCGTTCTTAATACCCCCGCGCCGCCCGCTGGGGATGATTATCTAGTACTCGAATGGGCAGATCCACCGTTTACCGGATCTCAGCAACCGACGAGTCGCGGACATGGTGCGGGGGGGGGGGGGGGCGGCCCTCGCCCCCCCCCCCCCCACGGAGGGGCCTCCGCGTCGGTGTTTGGTCCGGGGCGGTGCACCCCCCCCACC
>JAJRDA010000091.1 GCA_028678665.1 Methanomicrobiales archaeon
ATGTGATCGAGACGACCTGTGTTGAACGTTGACGCCCGTCGTATCAGACCATGAACCTCATAACCCTTCGAAAGCAGTAACTCAGCGAGATATGAGCCGTCCTGGCCCGTAATTCCGGTAATAAATGCCCTCTTCTCCACACCCAAAAGTCTCTCCTTCATTTAATAGAATTATCGGCCCCGGAAATCGATTCTCATGAAAAAAAAGTGATGGCGTCGTTTCTGATTGTGCGTGTTTTCCCAAGCACTTTACTTCTTATCAGACTCATGCTGTCCCGGCCTCCCGCCTGCGTGACCGCGACGGATCAGATTCACCCTATCTTTTATACGAGAAGACCGGATCGCCAGTAGGGAAGCGGAGGAGGGATACTTCGGTTTGCTCGTCTGCGGCGATGTCGATGGCAGGATGACGCTCCTGCGGGCGTACCGGCCCCTCGTACACCGCGACCTCTGCGTCCGGTGCGGGACCTGCGCCGACCTCTGCCGGCATGGCAGCATCCATCGGCAGGCAGACGGCTCCCTCCAGACCGATCTCCAGAGCTGCATGGGATGCGGCCTCTGCTCCGAGGCCTGCCCGGAGGGAGCCATCGAGATGGCAGAGATTGGGGGCATCGCTGCGCTGGCATGAGGGAATGTGCCCGCAGATGCGGGGATGTGCCCGCAGATGCGGGGATGTTCCCGATGACGTGTGATCAGGAGGGATCCATTCCCGGGCGGCCGGCAGGGGGAACATCTCCTTCCACGATCTCCTGCGCGGAAACGGAACCGGAGGTTTTTCGTCCCTGAAACGAATCTCTCTCCCACAGCAATGAAGCAGCACCGCACCGTCGACCTGAAGGCCATCGCGTGGGATGCGATGTCAAAGTATGGCTTCGAGCCACGGTTCCCGGAACCCGTGGTCCGGGAAGTGAATGCCCTCAACCCGGGAGAGATCCCCTCCCTCGGGAAAGAGGCCAGGGACCTGCGTGCGCTCCTCTGGTCCTCCATCGATAACATTGATTCCGAGGACCTGGACCAGCTGGAGTACTGCGAACCGGGCCCGGGCGGGGAGATCCACATGAAGATCGCCATTGCGGACGTGGACCTCTTCGTGCCGAAGGAATCCCGGACCGACCGGCACGCCGCGCACAACACCACGTCGATTTACACCGGTGTCGTTACCTTCCCCATGATCCCGGAGCGCCTTTCCCACGGGATCACCTCCCTCCTCCCCGGCCAGGACCGGATGGCGGTGGTCCTCGAGTACATGGTCCTCCCTGACGGGTCCTTCCGGCCCGGCGATGTGTACCGGGCGATGGTCTCCAACAAGGCCAAGCTGGTGTACGAGGAGGTGGGGGACTGGCTGGAAGGGACGGGATCCATTCCCCGTGGTGTCCGCGAGGTGGCCGGCCTGGAGGAGCAGCTCCGTCTCCAGCAGGAAGCGATGGTGCGCCTGAAACGGTTCCGGGTAACCCAGGGGGCGCTGGACCTCCAGACCCTGGAAGCCCAGCCGGTGATCGACGATGATACCATCCGGGATCTCGTGATCCAGCGGCAGAACATGGCCCGGTGCGTGATCGAGGAGTTCATGATCGCGGCCAACGGGACGATGGTGGCCCGCCTTGAGAAGGCCAGGATCCCGATGATCCAGCGGGTCGTCCGGGTCCCGAAGAACTGGGACGGTATCAGGGAGACGGCGGCCAAGTACCACGAGGCCCTGCCCCCCGAGCCGGACCAGAAGGCGCTGGCTGCGTTCCTCCGCAGGAGGAAGCAGGCGGATCCCGAGCGCTTCCCGGACCTCTCGCTCACCATCGTGAAACTCCTGGGGCACGGGGAATACGTGGCCCTGGAACCGGGTGATGATCCCATCGGCCACTTCGGCCTCGCGGTCACCGACTATACCCATGCCACCGCCCCCAACCGGCGCTACGTGGATGTCATCAACCAGCGGCTCGTGAAATCCGTCCTGGAGGGAAAATCCCTGCCCTACACCCCGGAGGAACTCCAGGGCCATGCCGAGTGGATCACGGAACGGGAGCGTGCATCCAACAAGGTGGAACGGTTCATGAGGAAAGCGGTGGCCGCCGTGCTCCTCAGGGACCGGATCGGCGATACCTTCGACGCGATCGTGACCGGGGCCGCGGAGAAGGGGATCTGGGTCCGGCTCCTGCAGCCTCCGGCCGAGGGGAAGGTCGTCCAGGGGGAGCGGGGCCTCCGGGTGGGCCAGAAGGTCCGGGTCCGGCTCCTGAAGACGGACCCGTACCACGCGTTCATTGACTTTGCGTGTGTCGGGAGGGTGGAGGGGTAATCCCGGCTGCGGGCATCTCAGAACAGATACTTTGCAGTGGGAGGGCGAACCACCACCAGGTGGATACGGATGCCCTGCGTGCTCCTATTCCTCATCGGAGACCGGAAGAGTTCATGCGAGGGGTGGGATTCGAACCCACGGATCCCTGCGGAACCGGATCTTAAGTCCGGCGGTGTTGGCCAGGCTTGCCTACCCTCGCGGCAGGAGAGTACTCTGCACCGCTGCCGATAAATTTCCTCCCTCCGGACAAAGAGGCGCTCCTCCCCCGCGCACCGTGCACCACCTTTATCACCGCGGGATGGGATGTATCTCCCATGATCCCGCGCCCGTGGCGGTCGGGACGATACCCTGGAGATGACGTGCATGCGTAAGGTCCTCCCATCCCGAACCCTGCCGGCGATCCGGTGGGGATGCCTGGTGCTGTGTGTAATTCTGGCCACAACCCAGGGGGCCCTCGCCCATAACCCGTCGGCCATCACCGTGGACTTTGATGCGGGCACCAGACAGCTCTCGGTGACCATCACCCACACGGTGCCTGACCCTGCCACCCACTACGTGAAGGAGGTGAAGATCCGGCAGGGCAGCACCACCTTTTCGGAATCGAAGTACACGAGCCAGCCTTCCGGGGAGACGTTCACCTACACCTACCCGATCCCTCTCGACGTGACAGGGATCATCGAAGTGAAGGCCGAATGCAACCTGGGCGGTGAAAAAACAAAGGCCCTTGCGATCAGCAGCTACACACCCGCAACCACGCTGCCCGGCACCACCACGGCGGTGACCACGCCCCCCCTCGTGACCTTCCCGCCGCCCACGGGGACCCAGACCGCGGCCACCCCGGCGGGAACCACTACGGCCGCGCCGTCCCCCGCGGCAGGGGGTATCGCGGCGGTTGCCCTCGTAGCCCTGGCGGTGCTGGCCGTGTGGTGGGCCCGGCGGTGATCTCACCCCCACCTCCCATGTTCCGGGCAGAGCGGCCTCTGGGTTCAGGGGAGGTCCACAGGGCCCCTCCCCTGAAGATAATCCTTGTTCTCCGGTGTATCCCCGAGTCTGCGGTTCTTTCAGGATTGGCGACCGTCCGGTGACGACGCCGTTCATCCCCCATAAACATGGCGCCCCGGGTGTGTCAATGAAGAATCATTGATTTTCTGGAAAAAAACGGGGGGCGATAAGTTAAAGCGCTGTACTGCCCGATACCTTCTCGTGGGACCGGGTCAGCGATTCCCCATGCGGTTTAAGGACCCGGTCCTCTGTTCCTGAGGGATCCCGAAAGCCTGACCTGCGGTCATCGTTCACCATCCCCGTCCTGCAGGAATCATCGGATCGGGATTGGGGAGCGATTTCTGAGCGGCTCCGCAAGCCTCTTCACCCGGACCACTCATACCGAGAGTATCCGATTCATGGAAGAGGAATTCATCTACCTGAACAACGCGGCCACCAGCTGGCCGAAGCCTCCCGGCGTGCTGGCGGCGGTGCAGGAATCGCTCTCCCGGCCCTTTGCCGGCGAAGGCCGGGGCACCGGAGGCCAGGGGGTGGACTACCCTGCCCGCGCCCGGGAGGCGCTTGCCGGGTTCTTCCGGGGGGAGCCGGTGGAGCACCTGGCCTTCTCGCAGAATGCGACGGACGCCCTCAACACCCTGATCCACGGCTTCCTGGCCACCGAAGGGGACGGGTTCCATGTGCTGACGACAGCCCTCGAGCACAACTCCGTGCTCCGGCCCCTCAGCGAACTCGCGGGGCAGGAGCGGATCACCCTGGAGATCCTCCCCTTCAGCGGGACCCGCATCGATCCCGGGGCGGTCCGGGACGCGGTGAGGCCGGAGACGCGGCTCGCCGTCATGACCCACGGGAGCAATGTCCTGGGTTCGGTGCAGGATATCCGGACGATCGGGGCGCACCTTCAGGAGCGGGGGGTGTATTTCATCGTCGACGGCGCCCAGACCGCCGGGCATGTGCCGGTCGACCTCTCGGGGCTTCCGGTGGATGCCTGGGTCTTCACCGGCCACAAGGGGCTTTTTGGCCTTCCGGGGACAGGTGGGTTCTTTCTCCGGGACCCGGAGCGGATCGCCCCGGTCCGGACCGGCGGAACCGGAACAGACTCCGGCTCCCTCCTCCACCCGCGGCGGATGCCCGAACGCTTCGAGATCGGGACACCCAACTACCCCGGCCTCGCATCCCTCGCGGCCGGTGTCGCGTTCATCGGATCGGTGGGCCCCGCAGCCATCGCCCGGAAGGCGGAGCGCCAGACGCGCTCCCTGGTCAGGGAGCTCAGGGGAGAGCCGAACATCATCCTCTACAACGAAGAGCCGGACCTGCCCATCATTTCGTTCAACATCCGGGGGCTGGACTGCGATGACGCGGGCTTCATCCTGGCGCGGCGCCACCGGATCGTCGTGCGGACGGGCCTCCACTGCGCCCCCCTGGTCCACCGGGCCATGGACGGGGGAAAGGGGTGTGTGCGGCTGAGCCTCTCCTGGTTCACGACAGATGAGCAGTGCAGGATCGCGGCAGATGCCGTGAGGGAGATCGCCCGGCATGCGGATTCTCCGGTCCGTCCGCCATAAGCACTGCGCCGATGGCACGTTCATGAAGGAGTTCCTCCTGGACCGGCCGGTCTCCGCCGGCTTCCTCCGGTTCCTGGAGAAAGTCGCGACTGTAGAACTGCTCCCGGGCATCGGGGAGGGGTTCTACCGGGTGGAGAAGGCCGGCTGCTTCTCGGTGAAGGGACTGGTCGGGGATACCGCCATGGAGGTACGGTTCCAGCCAAAGGCGATGGACCTGACCGTGGACTTCCTCTACTCACTGCTGTACTGGTACCGGGACGGGGACCCGGACCTCCCGAAGGTACACCAGCTGGATGCCGCGCTCACGGAACGGCTGGCGAAACGTACCTCCCCCGACAAGTGCGAATGAGGCGACATGCCGCAGGATGTCTTCACCCGGTATGCCGCGGACTATGACCGCTGGTTCGATGAGCACCCGGAGGAATACCGGCAGGAGCTGGCGCGGGTGCAGCGGATCGCGGGGAAGGCCATGGCACCGGCCCTCGAGATCGGGGCCGGGTCCGGCAGGTTCGGTGCGCCGCTTGGGTATGGATTCGGGCTGGAACCGTCCCCTGCCCTGGCCCGGCTGGCCAAGGGGAGGGGTATCCGGATGGTCCTCGGGGTGGCAGAACACCTCCCGTTCCGGGACGGATCATTCCGGACGGCCCTGATGGTCACCGTCCTCTGTTTCCTCTCGGATCCCTCCCGTGCGTTCCGGGAGGTGAGGCGGATCCTTGTGACGGGCGGGACCTTCACCGTCGCCTTCATCGAGCGGGACGGCGAGATAGCACGCCGGTACCTGCGGGAAAAGGTGAAGGGACGGTTCCTTGCCCATGCACGGTTCTATCCAGTGGGAGAGGTGCAGGACCTCCTCCTGGGTGCCGGGTTCCGGGAGATCATGACGGAGTGCAGCCGCGGGTTCTGCATCATCACCGCACGGTAGCGGGGATGGGAACGGGGAACCCGGAGCAATCCCGGAAAGACACCGGGGGAACCGCTGCACTCCGCGGAGGGTGGGGTGCAGAAGGGTGATCCGGATCCCTCACGTGACAAGCAGCCAGGTGAGGAGCGAGAGCAGGAACGCGATGAGGATCAGCGCGATCCCCATGGGCGCGAGAAAGGTGAGGATGGCGGTCACCGCCGCCGCGATCTGGGCAATGCGGTGGGATCCAAAGACCATGATCCCCCGGCAGCAGGCGGTGGCCCCCCCGGCCTCCGCGGGTGCCAGGTCGGCGATGGCGTCCTGCACCGCCTTCTGGATGTAGGGCACGATCTCCCCCGGCCGCACGGCGAGCCCGATGGGGTTCTTCCCGGTGATCGTGTTCACCACGTGCGTGTCGGTGGTCATGATCTCGGCGTCGTCCGAGAGGGCGAGCACCGCCGTCCGGAAGATCTCCCGGGCACCCTGCATGAGATTGTTCCCGTCCAGGAGCACGTACGCGGTCTTCTGACCGGTGGTCTCCAGGACCAGCACCTGGATACCCAGGTCACCGAACCCCTGGCTGCGGGTGAAGGGGACCGGCACATGGGCGACGCCCGCCCGGAAGGGGGCGGTGGGTGCGGCGGCCTGGGTGGCGATGGCCTCCCGGACGCCCTCCACGTACTCCGTGGCGATGGGGGTGCCGTAGTGCTCGCCGCCCGAGACCTCGGTCATGCTGTTGTGGGCTTCCATGAAGAGGAGGTGGCTGAACCGTTCCCTCGCCTCTGCCATCAGGATCAGGGCCAGGGACGGGTCCAGGTCCTCGGTGGAGGCCGGTGCCCGCGTCCCGACGACGAGCAGCGAATCCCCCGCCCGCTGCGCCATGAGGGAGACCGAGCCGCTGGTGATCCGGACAGACCGGCCCGCATCCCCCCGGAACGCGATCCCCTGGAGCGAGGCCTTCACCGTCTCCACCACCTTCCGGATCTCCCCGGCCCCCACCGGGTTGAAGTCATGGGTGGCGCAGCCGTGGCCCACCAGCACCTCTCCCGGGAGCGCATCGTGAAGCACGCGGGGGAGTGTCCCCCCGCCGGCGTCCCCGACGGGACCCGGGTGGATGTTCGGCACCGTCACCACGGCATCAGGCTTCCCCGGGCGCCGGATCACGAGCGTGGAATGGGGGACCGCGACCTCCTCCCCCATCAGGCGGAACCAGTCGTCCATGCCCGGTGAGCCGTCCGTCAGGTGGGCCAGGAATGCGTTCAGGAACCCGAAGATCCGCACGTGGAGCATCCGCTCCAGCGGGAACTCGATGAGCCAGATCAGCAGGAAGGAGCCGGCGCCGGCGATCGTGATCGCGACGAGGGCAACGGGCAGGAAGCCGGGGAGGGGGAAGAGCGCCCCGGCGGCAAGGCCGGCTAGGCTCTGGATGAGTGCCGGAAGGAGCATGCGGGGGGGCCGGTACTCGGCAATGGCCACGAGGACCAGCATCCGGATCCCGAAGATCAGGCCCAGGGAGAAGGCAGCGAGGAAGAGGAAGAGGCCGGGCACCGGGAGGACGAGACCCGGCAGCACCGCCG
>JAJRDA010000092.1 GCA_028678665.1 Methanomicrobiales archaeon
ACGCGTGGGTGAAGAAGTCAGGTGCCCGGGGGATACGGACGGTGAACTCCTGCCCCTTGTGGGTCCGGACCACCGACCCGGGCTCTGCACCGACGAGCACCGACAGGTCCACCATGCCCAAGTCGGTGGAGAGCGTCCTGGGGCCGGCGGCCACGTAGTACTCCCGGTCCCCTTTCCCGACGAGGAGAACCCGGTCCCCTTCCCTGATGGGAAGGATCCGCTCTTCTTCCTCAATCATGGGTGGAGAGGCGCAGGATCGCTTCCGCGATGTCCCCTTTCGTCTCGGTCAGGGTGCGCCGGACCTTGTCTTCCGGAGCCTGGGTCTGGTCCATGACCAGTTGCACGTCCTCTTCCGGGATCACCGGCGCCCCCTCCTCGAACCGTGGCTCACCGGTGATCTGGTAGGTGGTGACCCCCTGCATGGTCATGGATACCACGTCGGCCTGGTCAAAGACGTATGTCCCTTTGCCGGTGGTGATCTCGATGCGGCGTACGTCCTCGATGGGCTGCATCTCCATGCCCAGCTGCTTCATCATCTGCTTCATCTTCTTGGGATTGACCCGTCCCGGAAACATGCGCGCTCACTCCCTGCCGTACACTTACCGCTCCCCCATAATTAAATGCCAGCATCTCTGCCCCCGACAGGACGGCAGTACCGGTGGCGAGCAGCCGGTCCCCTTCGTCCACCACCAGCACCTCGTCCCCCGCGTGGATCCCCGGGTCCGCGGCCACCACGTGCTTCGCAAAGACGTTCTTCCCTGCCGCGGCAAAGGAGGCCACGTCGGCGGCGATGGTCACCCGGGCAGCGGGTGCCGGGAGGGCTGCCTGGAGCCGGAGGGCTCCGACAATGGAGAGCGTGAACCTGCCATCCTGCGCCCGGAGGGTGGCGAGGCGCTCCCCCTGGAAGAGGACCTGCCGCAGCCTGCCCGTGCGGGAGAGGGTGAACTCGCAGCCCTCCGGAAAGAGGACGGCACCCGCCCCGGGGCCGAACTGGAAGTCAGCAATGGTCCGGGCCCGGGTAAGCATATTGTCGTGCGAGGAGCCGGTTGGCACAGTGGACAAACCTCTCTTCCGCTTCTTTCGGGATGTACGCCCCCGCCGCGATCCGGTGGCCGCCGCCGGACCCGCCGTTCTTTTCCGAGGCGGTGACCACCACCTGCTGCAGGTCCACCCCCCGGCGGACCATCTCGTCGGTGGTGCGCAGGGACGCTTTACTGATCAGCGGGTCATCGGCCATCTGGCCCAGGATCAGGATGGGCTTCTTCGGATTCAATTTGGAGAGGGCCATCCCTGCCCCGATCCCGATGATCGTGTCCGGGAACCGGTCCCCCACGTGGATGTACTGGAGGTGGGAGAGTTCCGTGACCCCGCGGTCCAGGATGAACTGCAGGAGCTCCCGGATGATGCCCCGGTGGTGGGTGAGCATGTGCTCCGCCTCCCGGTAGGCAGCCCCCCGGTCGCCCCGGCAGATCCGGGACCCGACCATGGGCTTCGCCCACCGGCCGCAGGCGTTCAGCACTGTCGCGAACTCTGAGGCGTTCCGCAGCGGGCTCCGGGTCGCCTCATGGGGGAAGAGGTAGACCTCCCCGATCAGGCGCGAGGCGTCCCGCCCGTGGAGGACCAGCTGCTGGGCCAGCGCCGAGACTATCCGCCGCTTCCCCTCGAATGGGATCTCCTCCCAGACCATCCATGCACCGGAAGGGTCCTGGAGGCACACCCCCAGGTGCTGCAGGAAGGAGAGGGCCAGCGTCGGGTTCCCGGAGATCCCCGGGATGAAGGGGTCGTCCCCGAAGGCCAGGCAGACGTGGGCCGGGCGGGTGGAGATCCCGTAGCAGTTCAGGTCCCTTGCCAGGTCGATGTAGCCTGCCTGCTGCCCCTCCTCCAGGATCTCACGGGCCGGCCCCACCAGCTGCAGGTCGGTCCGGGCCATCATGTCCCCCACGTTCCCCACGACTGCGAGAGGCGAGAGGTCCACGCAGGAAGGGTCCAGGTGCCGGGAGACCAGGTAGGAGACCCCAGCGGCCGACAGGCGGGTGTGGCCGTGGGGAAGCCCGTTCACCTGCCGGTACTCCCTGCCCGCCGGCTGGCTCACGTGGTGGTCCAGGATCAGGACTTCCTCCGGGGCCAGGTCGTGCTCAACGAGCAGGTTCTGCTGGCCGGCGCCCAGGTCCAGGAAGACCTTGAGGGACGCATCCTTCGGCACGTGCCGCATGGCGAGGGGCTCCAGCTGCCGGACAAAGATGCTCCGGTTGCGGACGCCCGCCCGGTCCAGGGCCTGCGCGAGTATCGCCTCGGACGCGATCCCGTCGGCGTCGATGTGGGAAACGATGGTCACCTCGTCAGCGGCACGGATGGTCTCCGCCGCTCCCGCCACATCCTCGCGAAACCCCATCATCATAGAATATATCTCATTCCAGATGAAGGGTAGCTGTAATGAACCTCGCGGAGCTGCGGGAATTCGCGGAGACGGGAGTGATCCGCGCGGACCGGATGCGCGCGGTGGAGGGGAATGCGATGGCTCTCGGCCTCTCCGCCCTCCAGATGATGGAGAGCGCAGGTGCAGCGCTGGCCCGCATGGCGCTGGAGTACCGTCCCTCCCGGGTCCTGATCCTCTGCGGCAGGGGGAACAACGGCGGGGACGGCATGGCAGCGGCCCGGTACCTGCAGGGATGCGTGGATACGGATATCGTCTGGCAGGCTGACGGGCCCGCCACCCGGGAGACGGAGGTCCAGCGGGAACTCCTCGCCCACAGCGCCGCTGCGCTGCACCCCCTTCAGTGCGCGGACGATCTCCGGGAACTCCGGCACCTCTTCTCCCAGGCGGACGTCATCATCGACGCGATGCTGGGGACAGGCGCGGCCGGTACACCCCGCGAGCCCCTCGCGACGGCCGTCGCCCTGGCAAACGAGTCCGGTGCGCATACGATCTCGGCTGACGTGCCGACGCCCGGGATCATCCCGGCCCGGATCCTGGCCTTCCACCGGCCCAAGGGCCACGGTGCCGAGGTGGCCGACATCGGGATCCCGCTGGAGGCCGAGGTCTGCACCGGGCCCGGGGACCTGACCCTGGTCCCCCGTCGACCTGCGTCTGCTCACAAGGGGCAGGGGGGGGAAGTGCTCGTCATTGGCGGCGGGCCTTACCAGGGAGCACCGTACCTGGCCGGCTTGGGGGCGCTGCGGGCCGGTGCGGACCTGGTCCGGATCGCGTCACCGGCCTTTGAGCCCATCCCTGACCTGATTTATATCCGGCTGGAGGGGAACCGGATTGGCGAGGAGCACCTGGAGACGCTGATCCCGCTCGCCGAACGGGCGGATGCAGTGGTCTGCGGCAACGGTCTCGGGCAGGAGAGCCACGCGGTGATGCGGGCCATCGCGCCCCACTGCCGGAAGGCGGTCTTTGATGCGGATGCCCTCCGGGTCCCGCTCCCCGCGGCAAAAGAGACGGTGTACACCCCCCATGCCGGCGAGTTCGAGCGGATGACGGGAAAGAAGCCCCCCGGCGCACTGGCTGCCCGGGGGAAGGCCGTGCGGACGGCGGCAGGGAAGGGAACCGTGCTCCTGAAAGGTCCCGTGGACGTCATCTCCGACGGTACCCGCGTCCGGTTCAACCGGGCCGGTTCCCCGGCCATGGCGGTGGCCGGGACCGGCGACGTGCTGGCCGGTGTCGCGGGAGCCCTTCTCTGCAAACTCCCGGCCTTCGAGGCCGCCTGCATCGCGGCCTACGTGAACGGGACTGCCGGAACCAGGGCTGCATACACAAAGGGCGACGGCATGCTGGCGAGCGATCTCCTGGACAGGATCCCGGAGGTCCTCTTCGGAGGGGTGGGAAGGGATGGCTGAGTTCTCGCATATCAAGGGGGATGCGGTGCGGATGGTGGATATCTCGGGAAAGGCGGAGGTGCTCCGGAAGGCGGTGGCGACGGGACGGATCCACCTCCGGCCGGAGACCCTCTCCGCCATCCGGGAAGGTGCCGTCGTGAAGGGGAACGTGCTGGCCACCGCCCGGGTGGCGGCGACGATGGCGGTGAAGGACACCTCCCGGGTGATCCCCATGTGCCATCCCATCCCCATCGCCGGGGTGGAGGTGGGGTTCCTTGAGGGCGATGGCTTCCTGGAAGCCACCGTCCAGGTGAAGTCCACTGGCCGCACGGGGGTGGAGATGGAAGCCCTCACCGGCGTCGCGGTGGCCCTCCTCACCGTCTGGGACATGGTGAAGTCGGCGGAGAAGGACGGGAAGGGACAGTACCCGGTCACCCGGATCGAGGGGATCCGGGTGGTGGAGAAGACGAAGTCGGGATAACATTTCATATTGATAAATCCCGCACGCCATCGAGGAACGACCAGAAAAACTGGCGTTGCGGACTATCCTCTCGGGGAAAGACCGGGAGGGGCCTTTCGCCCCCCTCCTGTCGCCCACCCCCGGTGAGGATGGATGCACCCATTGGTATTCTGTCGAATGGGGGGATGGGGATTTGTCGCCCGCCCCTTGGATCTCGACTTTGTATGCTATCCCCAGCGGGAGGGGGCGGAGCCCCCTCCCGGTCCCTCCCCCGTGAGGATATCCTGAGCCGTGGTTGGCAGCAGAAACCGACGTGGTATGCTATCCTCATGCGGGAGGGCGCCCACGCGGCGGGGGGGACCGCAGGTCCCCCCCAGGAGCGTCCCACCAGAAGAAATGAAATGAATCCACCCATTGATCGAGTACCCTCTCAACCCGAATGCCCACGCGGCGGGGGGGCGGAGCCTCCCTGAAGCGTTCCATCAGAATTCATGGTTTATCTGATCACCTGCCATCAACGTCGCCCACCCGTGCTCTTTATTACCTCCTCCGGTGACATATGAAGAACCACGGGATACGTCCCGGGAAAGGAATGTGGCTCCCCGCGAGCTGAACCTGAGGTGAATTCGAGATGGCACGATCGGTGTACTCCTACATACGGGAGGCCTGGAACCACCCGGAGAAGTCCGGCGTGAAGGCCCTCCTCTGGAGCCGGATGCAGGAATGGCGGTCCGAAGGGACCGTGGTCAGGGTCGATCGCCCGACCCGCCTGGACCGGGCGCACGCGCTCGGGTACAAGGCAAAGCAGGGCATCGTGGTGGCACGGGTGAAGGTGCACCGCGGCGGCCGGCGCAAGTCCCGGTACGTCCGGGGCCGGAGGACGGCCCACATGGGGATGCGGAGGCGAACCCCGGCGAAAAGCCACCAGCGGATCGCCGAGGAACGGGCGTCCCGCAGGTTCCCCAACATGGAGGTCCTGAACTCCTACTGGGTGGGGGAGGACGGCCGGCACCGGTGGTACGAGGTGATTCTCGTCGACGGCCACAACCCGTCGGTGAAGCGCGATCCCCACCTCGCGTGGATCGGGGATGCCGTGCACCGTGGCCGGGCCGAGCGGGGCAAGACCAGTGCCGGCAGGAAGGGGCGCGGCATGCGGTACCGCGGGCATGGGACCGAGAAGACCCGCCCGTCCATCCGCTCCCACGCGAACCGCGGGAAGTAATCCTTCCCCTCTTTTCACGCGGATGAACCGGTGCGATGGTGCGGTCCATCCGTACCCTGCAGGGGACTCCTCGGCGGGGAGGATGGCAATCGAGGCTCAGGAAATGGGTCTGGACAGCCTTGCTGCCGTCGGTGCACCCGCAGGGGAGATCCACGGGATCCGTATGTTCTCGGCGGCGGTGATCCGGGAGCAGTAAGTGAAAGGGATCATCGCCGCCCTGCGGGATAAGGGGAAGGGGAGCGATCTCCTGCTGGTCGATGCCGGCGACCAGGCATTCAACCGGGCGGTGATCTCCCTGCGGGGGGTGGACGTGCTCCGCCAGGTCCACCGGGCCCCCCGCGGTGCTTTCACCCATGTCACCGCCCGGATGGCCGCCGAGCACGGGGTTGCCCTGGAGTTCGATCTCCAGCCCCTCGTCCAGCTCCGGGGCTGGCCCCGGCAGCGGGTGCTCCAGTCCCATGTCCGGCTCCTGCGGCTCCAGCGCAAGTACGGGTTCCCCTGCACCGTCGCCACCAATGCCCGGTCGATCCTGGACCTGCGGAGCCCGAGGGAGCTGGCCGCCCTCGCCCGCCTCTTCGGCATGGGGGAAGAGGAGACGCTCCGGGCCCTGGCGGTTCCGAGCGAACTCGCTAGGCGGCACCGGGGGGTGCCGTGATGCCTTCCCGCCTCCCCTCCCAGAGGGAGCGCCGCCGGTACCTGCTCTGCAGGACTGTGCCGGCATGGGCGGAACCGGAACCGCGGGAGGTCTTCCACGCGATCTGCGAGGCGGTCACCACCCTCTGGGGGGATACCGGGGCAGCGGCGATCGCCCCGGCGGTGCTGGACTGCGGCCGCGGCTATGTTGTCGTGCGGTGCCGGCGGGGGACAGAAACGCAGATGTCAGCCGCCCTTGCCACTGTCAGCCGGGCCGGTGAGGGCCGCCTCGCACTCCGGCAGGTCCTCACCTCCGGCACCCTCCACTCCATCCGCCGGCGGATGCAGGAACCCAACGGGACGTCGAGCGATACGCCGGTGGTGGTGGACGGGAGGGCGTTCACCGCGAGGCGTTCCGCAGGTCAAAAGGTTGATTTGATTGCAGAGGAAAAGAAGAGTCCAGAGCTGTTGTTTTTTACAGAGGATGACGGAGTAGTGAGGTAATGCAACCGCAGGCACAGATGGGATACGACCGGGCCATCACGGTCTTTTCGCCCGACGGCAGGCTCTACCAGGTGGAGTATGCCAGGGAGGCAGTGAAGCGTGGCACCACCGCGCTCGGAATCAAGTGCAGCGACGGGGTCGTGCTGATCGTGGACAAGAGGGTGGCGACCCGGCTCCTGGAACCCTCGTCCATCGAGAAGATCTTCAAGGTGGACGAGCATCTCGGCGTCGCATCGTCGGGCCTCGTGGGGGACGCGAGGGCACTCGTCGACCGTGCACGGGTCGAGTGCCAGATCAACCGCGTCTCCTACGACGAGGCCATTGACGTGGAGACGCTGGCCAAGAAGCTCTGCGACCACATGCAGACCTACACGATGTTCGGCGGGGCCCGCCCCTATGGCACCGCGCTTCTGATCGCCGGGGTATCCGATGGCGAGACCCGGCTCTTTGAGACGGACCCCAGCGGCACGCTGCTGGAGTACAAGGCCACCGGTATCGGTACCGGGCGCCCTGCAGTGATGAAGGTCTTCGAAGAGGAGTACGATCCCAAGACCACCATCAACGAAGCCATCATGCTGGGCCTGAAGGCGCTGCACGTGGCCACGGAGGGCAAGTTCGACGTGAACACCGTGGAGATCGGCTGTATCGAACTGGAC
>JAJRDA010000093.1 GCA_028678665.1 Methanomicrobiales archaeon
CCTGAGTGCACCGGGGACTGCAGCACGGCAGATTCGCAAGGCACAAAGGGGAACGGAAAGAAGGCCGGGGCTTCTGACGACGACACGGTGACGGGTTCCCAGGGAAACGGAAAACAGGGGAACGGGAACGGCAGGAATGCGGATACCGGTAACGGGAACGGCAAGGGGAACAGCAACCCGCCGGATATGGAGAATGGCAACGGCAAGGGGAAGAACTAAAGGGATCCCCGGGGATCCATCCCGTCCCCACTTTTTTTCTGCCTGTGAAAACGTAACCCTGATCGGTCAGGCCACGGTGTAGCGGACCCGGTCCTTCAGTTCCTGCTGCTTCCCGGCGTTCCACCCGGAGACGTCCTGCAGGTAGCCGGTGACCCGCGAGATCTGGACCACGTCGTGGGACCCGCAGTCGGGGCAGACCGGTTCATGGCAGAGCGGGCAGTACTCGATGGAGGTGATCACCTCGTGGGAGCAGTGGCAGTGGTCCAGGGGGCAGAGGATCTGGAGCCGGGTCTCCCCGCACTGGGGGCAGGGGGTGGAGTCCACGATCAGGTGGCAGGTGTGGCACTTGTAGCGCCGCTCTCCAGGCGGGATATCGGTGAGCGCGGGGTATTGTGCGGCGAGGGCACGCTGTTCGTCACTCCAGTGCATACCCATCACTTGACTGCCTTCGGATATATGCTTTTTCGCAAAATTTTTCGCAGACGCTGCCTCAGCCGACTCATAGGGCTCATCACCCGTCAGGGCGGTCGTCTCATCACCGGCAGCGCTCGCGGATCCCCCGCGCCACGGCCGCGGGGTCCCGCGCCTCATAGATCATCCGGCCGATGATCACGCCATCCACGAGCGCGGTCACCTGCCCCAGCTCGCCCCCCTGGGCACCGACGCCCGGCGCGTAGATCTTCAGCCGGCCCACCATCTGGCGCAGGGTCTGGACCCGGTCCGGCCGGGTGGCCGGGGCGATGATACCGTCCGCCCCCGCGATCACGGCCATGCCCGCGATCCGCTCGGCCACGCCCTGGTGGAAGAACTCCACGGCCCCCGGGTGGCTCATCTCGGCCACGACGTAGCACTCGCCCCCGTGCCGGCGGGCCGACTGCACGCAGGCCTTCACCGCGTCCATGCCCACGAACCCCTGGGCGATCACCGCGTCGAACCCGGCGGTGAAGGCCTGGTCGCAGATCAGCCGGTTCGTGTTCGGGATATCCGCCACCTTGAAGTCGGCGATGAGCCTCTTTCCGGTGAGGACCGTGAGCTCCCGGGCGATGGAGAGCCCGGCGGAGAGGGCCAGGGGGTACCCCACCTTGATCGCATCGACGTGGGGTGCCACCGCCTCCGCGATCCGGAGGGCGAGAGGCCGGTCCTCCACGTCCAGGGCAAGGATCACTTCAGCCACGGTCCAGCCTCTCGAGTACCGATGCGGTGAGGAGCGGGAGCGTGATGGTGGCATCGCCGTAGACCGTCACGCCCTGCGCCTCGGCGGTGAGCTTGCCCCAGGACCGGGCCTCGTCCAGCGTGGCCCCGGAGAGGCCCCCGAGATCCGGGCGGTCGCCGGTCAATTGCACCGCCCAGGAGAATCCCTGCGGCGTGAGGAGCATCCCCTGCAGGATGAAGTTCTTGGGAACCCCGCCCCCCACGAGCATCGCCCCGGCCCGCTCCGCCCCGTAGCAGCGGTCGATGAGGGCCTTCATGTCCCCGAAGGCGTCGACGACAACAGGGCGGGTCTGGGAGAAGAGCCAGTACTGGAGGCCGAAGACCGAGTCCTGGATCGCAGGGCAGTAGACCGGCACCTTCTTTTTCGCCGCGGTGGCCAGGATCCCGTGGTCCAGGCGGCTGCCGACCTGTGCGAGGAGCCCGGAGATCGTGAGCGGCCGATCGCCCGGGAGATCCCCGAAGAACCCCTGAAGGAACTCCTCCAGCGTGACGAAGGCATCGTCAGCAAGGAAGACGTCGTAGATACGGTTGATCTCTTTATCCCGCAGGTCCACGTCCGAACAGACCGCGGTGCCGTGGACATGGTGGCAGCCCAGCGCCTCGATCAGGTCATGGACCAGGTTGGCCCCGGTCGAGACCAGGATGTCGATGTGGCCCCGGTCGATCAGGTCGGCGACGATCCCGCCCATCCCTGCCGGGACCATGGCCCCGGCCAGGCCAAAGAACCGGGTCGCCTTCCGGTCCCGGAGCATCGCTTCATAGATGTCGCAGGCCCGGGCCAGTGCACCCCCGTTGAATGCACCCGCCCGCCCCATGGCCCTGACCAGCTCGTCGGCCGTCATGCGGGGCCGGATCTTTACCTGTTCCACCCGGTCATCCGGTACCATGCACCCTGCACCCTCCGTGATCAGGTATCCTTCCTCCCGTATCATCCTTGCCGTTTGGACCTCCCCGGACCAGGGGCCGGGCCAGGTGCCGGCGTGCGCAGGGGGGCACCTCGTGCCACCCGCAGGCCACGGTGCGGGGATGACGGCAGATCTCCGGGTCCCTGGCCCGGGACTTGCAGGACCGACACCTGTACCCCTTGCCTCTGCCCGCCGAGGTCATGCGTTTCCCGCACGCCCCGCAGACCGGCGGCCGCCGTTCCGCATCCTCGGCAAGCGAGAGCACCCGGATCTTTTCCAGGTTCAGGGATCCCCCCTTGTACGACCCGCAGGCCTCCATGCGGTCTCCGGCCCGCAGGCCCCGGACCACGTCCCGGAATCCCTTCGTGGGTTCGTAGGCCATGCAGGGGAGCGTCGCCCCGCTGTCAGCGAGGGGCACCGTCACGTGGCCGCCCCGGCCCGTCTCCGCCGTCCCGGCCACCACCCCTGCCAACCGGTAGGACCTCCCCTCCTCCAGCGCTCCGATCCGACCCTCCCTGAGGTGGGCGTCCGTGGACTGGTTGGTGAGGTAGAGCTGCTCCATCCCGGCAGGTTCGGTGACGAGAAAGCTGCGGGCGTACGCCACCCACCAGGGGCTCTCCCCCCGGATCCCGAAGAGGACCGGGTCCGGCGTGTGGGGCGAGCAGACCACGATACCCTGCGCCCGGTCCACCGTGTCCCAGGTGCGGGGGGAGGTGGCGTCCTCCGAGACAAAGAAGGACTGGTGGTCGATCTCCCGGCAGGTCCCCCACCGGTCGGGGGTGCGGTACGCCAGCAGTTCCCAGGTGGCATCCGGGAGATCGGCCGAGGCTGCTGCGGCTGCCCCGATCAGTCCCCTCCCCAGTTTCCACCCCCGGTAGCGTGCCCCTGCAGCCTCCAGCACCTCCCGGGCTTCATCGATGGTGCAGAAGTCCTGCAGCGCCTTCCGGTAGAAGGCGGGTCCAGGCGGGTCCTCGACGACCGCCACGCCCGGGTGGGTCCCCTCCGCTCCAAGGACCGCGAGCTCATCCACGCAGCCGCAGGCAATCCGGAATGCTTCCTTCGGGTCCCCCTCCGCATCGATGCAGATAGCCGCATTGCCCCGGGTCTTCCAGGGGACGTTGGGATTCAAGCGGAGCAGTCTCGGGATCCCCACCCGGAACCCCCGCCCGGCAAGCCGCCGCGAGAGCACGGCCCCCAGGTACGTGGTGCACATTCCCTCGGGCGCGTCGGTGTCATCAATGCCGATCCGCATGGGCAATATATTATTTACCCTGCATGTGATATCGGTTCTTACCGCAGATGACCCAGGAACGGCTGTTAAAGAACGTTACGAGCGTGCTGATCACGGCAGGGCTCCAGGTCTCGGAGCGGTGCAGCCTCCGGCCCCGGTCCTTTGACCTGATCGCCGGGAACGAGAAGACGCTCCTCGTCATCAAGGTGATCTCCCACATTGACGGCGTCTCCGAGGAGATCGCCCGGGACCTGGACCTGATCGCCCGCTACCTCCACGCCGTCCCCCTGATCGTGGGCGAGCGGGCACGGGAGGCAGAGCTGGAGAGGGGGGCGGTCTACCTCCGGTACGGAATCTTTGCCATCTCCATCGGCACCCTGTACGACTCCTTTGTGGAGGGGGTACCCCCGCTCGTCTACGTCTCCCCCGGCGGGCTCTACGTGAACATCGACCAGGATCTCCTGAAGGAGCTCCGGGAGAAACGCCAGCTCTCTCTGGGCGACATGGCCCACCGGCTGGGGGTGAGCCGGCGGACCATCAGCAAGTACGAGAGCGGCATGGGTACCACGATGGAGATCGCGGCCAAGATCGAGGAACTCTTCGATGCGGCGGTGGTGCAGCCCATCGACCTGATGGAGTACCGGTCCCAGTACACCGATGGCCCTGAACCCGAGGGCCCGGCCATCGTGCAGGAGATGGAGCGGCTCGGCCTGGAGCCCCACCTGATGCGGCGGGCCCCCTTCGAGGTGCTGGCCCGGATGGCCGAGCACACGATCCTCACCGGCTACGGCACCGCCCAGCGGGTGGTGAAGCGGGCCCCCCTCATCGGGAACATCTCCCGGATTGCGCGGGCACATGCGGTCTGCATCATCACCAACTGGACCGAGAAACGGAGGATCGGGAACACCCTCGTCATAGGAGAGGAGAGCCTCCAGGCCATGGAAGAGGGATCCGAGTTCCTGGACCTCCTGCACGAGTAGTCATTTTTATATAGAACCACAAACCACCTTTTAGCGCAACGTGTGGTGATACGTTATGTCACAACTCGCAGGACAACCAATTCTCATCCTTAAAGAGGGCAGCTCGCGGACCCGGGGCCGCGATGCCCAGGGATCCAACATCGCAGCCGCGAAGGCGGTTGCGGGCGCAGTACGGACGACCCTCGGCCCGAAGGGCATGGACAAGATGCTCGTCGACACCATCGGCGACGTCGTGATCACGAACGACGGGGTCACCATCCTCAAGGAGATGGACATCGAGCACCCCGCGGCCAAGATGATGGTCGAGGTGGCAAAGACCCAGGACGACGAGGTCGGGGACGGTACCACGACGGCGGTCGTCATTGCCGGGGAGCTCCTGAAGCGTGCCGAGGATCTGCTGGAGCAGGACGTCCACCCGACGGTCATTGCCCACGGCTACCGCATGGCAGCCGAGAAGGCCAAGGAGATACTGGACGACATCGCCATCACGGTGAAGCCCACCGACAAGGCGATGCTCATGAAGATCGCCGACACCGCCATGACCGGCAAGGGTGCCGAGATGGCCCGGGGCAAGCTCTGCGAGCTGGTGGTCAAGGCCGCCATGATGGTCGCAGACGAAGACGGGACTGTCGACACCGAGAACATCAAGGTGGAGAAGAAGGTCGGCGGGTCCACGGACGACTCCGAGATCATCGAAGGCATGATCATCGACAAGGAGCGGGTTCACCCCGGCATGCCCACGAAGGTGGACAACGCGAAGATCCTGCTCCTGAACGCCTCGGTGGAGTTCAAGAAGACCGAGGTGGACGCCGAGATCAACATCACGAGCCCGGACCAGCTCCAGGCCTTCCTGGACGAGGAAGAGCGGATGATCAGGGCGATTGTCGAGAAGATCGTCGCGAGCGGGGCCAACGTCCTCTTCTGCCAGAAGGGCATTGACGATATCGCCCAGCACTACCTGGCCAAAGCCGGGATCCTGGCCGTCCGCCGGGTCAAGAAGTCTGACATGGAGAAGCTGGCCCGTGCCACCGGCGCGTCCGTCATCTCCTCCATCGACGCCATCAGCAAGAAGGAGCTCGGCAAGGCGGGCCTTGTCGAGGAGAAGAAGGTCGGCGGCGAGGAGATGATCTACGTTACCAAGTGCGTGAACCCGAAGGCGGTCTCCATCATCGTCCGCGGCGGGACCGAGCACGTCGTGGACGAGCTGGACCGTGCGCTGGACGATGCCATCTCCGTTGTCTCCGTGGTCATGGAGGACAAGAAGATGGTGGCCGGCGGCGGTGCACCCGAGATCCAGCTCTCCCTGCGCCTGCGGGAGTACGCGGCCTCTGTCGGGGGCCGTGCGCAGCTGGCCATCGAGGCCTTCGCGAACGCCCTCGAGATCATCCCGAGGACCCTTGCCGAGAACGCGGGGCTGGACCCCATCGACATGCTGGTCGCCCTCCGTGCCGAGCACGAGAAGAAGCACAAGCACGCCGGTCTCGACGTCTACAAGGGCGCCCCGGCCGACATGCTGAAGGCCGGTGTCGTGGAGCCCCTGCGGGTGAAGACCCAGGCCATCGCCTCGGCGGCCGAAGCGGCCAACATGATCCTCCGGATCGACGACGTCATCGCTGCCTCCCGGGTCGCGGCTCCCCCGGGCGGTATGCCCCCGGGCGGACCTGGCGGCATGCCCCCGGGCATGGGCGGCATGGGCGGCGACATGGACTTCTAGACCTGTCACCCCCGATACCGATCCCTTTTTTCTGAACTGTTCAAACCTGCACGTCCCTCCGATCCCGTAGGGTCGGAGGATTTCCCTTTCCCTGAAGCGTGAGCCATATCCGGAATCGATCCCCGGCACCTTCCGACCGGTGGATCTTCTTTTATACGGGCGATACCCATCTCCATCCATGGGCGAGCAGTTCATCTTCACGAAGTACCGGACCAGCTGCTACAACTGCGGCCAGAACGTGGACCAGGTGATCAAAGCCGTCCGCAGCCAGGCGCAGGTCGAGTGCTCGAACTGCGGGGCCACCCGGATCTTCATCCCCCGGACCTCTGAGGTAGGAAAGCCCGGGCTGTACACGAAGATCGGCTGCTACGATGTCTGGGAGCTGGTGGAAGAGGCGTACTGCATGAACTGCTGCGGCACCTGGCCCCACGACATGGTCATCGGGTGCAGCCACTTCACGGTCCGGTGCCGGAACTGCGGGTTTACCCACTTCTACAAGTTTAACGTGGAGTATGTGGCCAAGTGCCCGCTGCCGGGGGAGAAGGGGTAGTTTGTTCCGGATAGCGCTACCGTTCCTCCTTCTCCATCCGGATCGCCTTCTTCGGGCACTCGTTCGCACAGATGCCGCAGCCCTTGCAGAACTCGTAATCAACTTCCAGGTTCTCGTCGATGGCCGCCTCCGGGCAGTAGAGCTGGCAGAGCCCGCACTGGTTGCACTGCTCCGGGTCGATCACCGGTTTGAACGTCCGCCAGGCGCCGGTCTTCCCCGCCGCTCCCTTCACGGGCTTTGAGACGGCGATCCGTTTCCGTTCCCGGGCGGGCTGGGCCCTGCCCTTCGCGGCTGCCTCCGCCGCCGTCATGCCGCCACCTCCGAAAAGGCTTTCTCGGCAGCGGCCACGTTCCGCGGATCCTTGAAATTCTCGGCAATGGCCCGCTTCGCCG
>JAJRDA010000094.1 GCA_028678665.1 Methanomicrobiales archaeon
AGACCACGAGCCCCATGCATCGACCGGGAACCGGAGACAGCCAGGTCGATCCGAATGGCGATGCCGGTTAGCGAATATCAAGCAGCGCAGACGGCCGCCCGGATTGCTCCATAATAACTCATTATCGCATATTCTCACTCATTTTATTAATCAAAAGGCATTTAGAAAAAATCTATTCTTAGATAAATTTAAATATATTTGAAGCAAGATAGGTTGTCTGTCCATTCTGGACTTGGAGTTGGGATAATGAGAATGAGATGGTCGATGACCCTTGCGCTCGCAGCCATCCTGGCAGTAGCCTTACTTGTCTCGAGTGTGGCGGCAGCGGATACCGGGAATGGGGCGATCAGCGGGAAGCACTACAACCTGAACCTCATCGGGGTGGAAAAAAACGACAAGCTCCCCAATGACGCCAACAGCGGAGCCCGGATCTTCGTGAACCTCGTCGGGAAAAGCAGGATCTACCTGACCCTGGGCACCACCTTTGATGTCCTTGATGCGGATGCAACCGATGGGAGGGGAGAGTTCATGCTTCCGAGACCGGAGAACGAGTACGATCCGGATACCGGCGACTATATCGGCCCGGGCAAGTACCGCGTGTTCATCCGCGAGCTCGGCAAGCCCAGTGACGCCAAGGCGTATCTCAAAACCTGCGTGGAATACTGGGAGGGCGGCGTGTTCTATTCCTATTGTGGGACGGGTGAAGATATTGTTGTCCTCGAAAGAAAGAAAGGGCAATCACTCTTCGACGATGTCACCCGCGAGCTGACGACAGTTGTTATCGACGGTGTCCGATACGACATCTTTGACAACGAATTAGCGGACTACCTCTGGGAATACGACAACTACGGACTGAAGCACGTGCAGCTCAGGTTCTACCCGACTGAGGAACCCGTCGCAGCCTGAGCACCTCTTTTTTTCCTGAATCTATGCCAGCAGGGAATGTATCCTGCCGGATTGACAGATGATCAGAACCGGGAGAAGCCGTAGATATCCCTGTTTGCCGAGAAGGGTGTGAGGAGTGATGGGCTCGAGGAGATTCGAACTCCTGACCTCCGCCGTGTGAAGGCGACGTCATAACCAGCTAGACCACGAGCCCCATGCATCGACCGGGATTCGAACCCGGGCTATTGGCTTGGAAGGCCAATATCATGCCTCTAGATCATCGATGCAGCAGCTTATCAGTATTACCCCTTCCTGCATATTAGTCTTCTCCGGCGGGAACGACGGTGCCGGCAGGTCATTTCCGGTTCCGAGGAACACCCTGTGCAGCCTTTCTTCCGGAGGACCCATCCCGCGGGATCCGGGTGAGTGCATCGAAGTACCGGACCAGCATCCGGATCCCTCCTGCAGCCTGTCCCCATTCGAACTGTTCGTTGGGCCCGTGGTACCTGTCCGACGGAAGGGAGAGGCCAAGCAGGGCGACGGGCACCTGCAGGTGCCGCCGGAGGGTATCCACCGCCCCGATCGATCCCCCCTCCCTCCAGAAGACGGGCTCCTTCCCGAACCCGTACCGCATCGCCTCCCGGGCCGCGTCCGCGTACGGCCCCGAAAACCCGCCAAGGAACGGCTCCAGCTGCTCTGTCATCGTCACCTGCAGGTCCGGGTTCTTCCCGAGCAGGAACGCGGTCACCCGCCGGGCCACCGCGGCCGGGTCCTGCCGGGGTACGAGACGCATGCTGACCCATGCCCCTGCCCGGTGGGGGATGATCGTTTTCAGGCCGGGCCCCGCATACCCGCCGGAGATGCCATGCACCTCGAAGGTGGGTTCGGCCATGATGGCCCGGATCACCCCTGCCCTGCTCCGGAGACCCGGCCGGATCCGGGTGAGGTTATGGGCTTTCCGGAACTCCTCCACCGTGAAACCGGATTGCAGGAATTCCCTCATCTCTGCACCGGAGAGAGGCTTGACGCCGTCGGTGAACCCGGGGATCGTGACCCGGCCGGTCCGGGGATCTTGGCACCCGGCCAGGGCCTGTGCCACTTCCGAGAGGGGGTTCCGGGCCACGCCGCCCGTGCTGCCAGAATGGAGATCCCGTTCATGGGTCTGGAGCGAGATCTGCATACCCAGGAGACCGCGGAGGCCGTAGACCACCGTAGGCCTGCCCCGGGCGATCCAGGAAGTGTCTGAGACCAGCACCGAGTCCGCCCGCAGGGATCGAGCCCTCCGCTGCACGAATCCCGCCAGGGAAGGGCTCCCGATCTCCTCCTCCATCTCCCAGAGAAACCCGATATTGAGCGGCAGCGTGTACTCTGCTGCGTACCGGGCGGCCAGGAGTGCCGTGACGAGGGGCCCCTTGTCGTCGGAGGCGCCCCTCCCGCTCCAGCCCCGGGCCAGCCGGTGAAGGGTGAAAGGGTCGTGGTGCCATTCCGACGGGTCTGCGGGCTGGACGTCCAGGTGGTGGTAGAGGAGCACCGTTGGATCCTCCCGCCTGCTCCTGAACATCCCGAGAACGATGGGGTTCCCCCGCGTGCGGACCACCGTGGCATGGGCACCGCAGCTCCTGAGATACTCCGCGGCTCCACCTGCGCACCGATGGACATCCTCCGACCGGTCGGGGTCCATGGACACGCTGGGGATCTCCACGAGGGTGCGGAGGATCCCCTCGAACTCTGTGCGGGCATCCCGGGCGAATTTCCCCAGGGGGCGGTAGAGTGCGGGATCGCCTCCGAATGGGGTCATAGAAAAAGGGATCTGCCCGGGGATAGGTTAAGGCTTGCCCCCCCTGCTGAGGTATTCTTCGAATATGAGGAAACGGTATTCCGCACACTCCGACTACTACCGGGACGCTCCCGGGTGCTCGCCGCCCCCGCCGCGTGGGCACCCCCCGCCGGTTCTCTCCCGGCATCCACCGAACGGCTGACTATCCTCACGGGGGAGGGACCGGGAGGGGGTCTCCCCCTCCTGTCAAAAATCGTGGAAAAAATGGTAATCGTATGGAAAAAAACGGGGATTACCTGCGGAGCTCCTGCTCCACCTGCTCCAGGGCCGCCACCCTCTTTTCCAGCGGGGGGTGGGTGGAGAAGAGCTCCATCAGGGTGTTCCCCGAGAGGGCGGGGATGATGAAGAAGGCGTTGGCCCCCTCCACCTGCCGCTTGGGTTCGGGGGGCAGGTAGTCCATCCGGCCGGAGATCTTGTGGAGGGCAGAGATCAGGTCCCGGGGGCGCCCCGTCAGGTAGGCGGAGCCCCGGTCCGCGGCAAACTCCCGGTACCGGGAGAGGGACCGGATCAGGAGGGTCGAGATGATCCACACAGCGATGGCCGCGATCCATGCGATGATCCAGGGGTTTCCCCCCTCACGGCGACCGCCGCCCAGGGAGAGGAAGATGGCATTCTGCATGATGATGGAGGCGAGCATGGCCATGAAGGACCCGATGGTGAGAACCAGCATGTCCCGGTTCTTCACATGGGCCAGCTCGTGGGCGAGAACGGCCTCCAGCTCCTTCGGGGTGAGGAGCCGGACAATGGAGTCGGTAACGGCCACGACAGCATGGCTCGGACTCCGGCCGGTAGCAAAGGCATTCGGCACCGGTGTCTGCATCACCGCCACCTTCGGCATGGGAATCTCTGCCTCCGCGGCGAGTTTCGCCACCATCTCGTGGAGTTCCGGGAACTCATCGCGGCTCACCTCACGGGCACCGGTGGACCAGAGGACCAGACGGTCCGAGAAGAAGTACTGGACAAAGGCCAGGACGAATGCAAAAGCGATGAGGCCATAAATCCCGACCCCAAGGTACGAGAGCACCGAGAGGAAGACCAGGTTCACGATGAGGAGGAGCAGCATCGTGAGCCAGACCCTCGTCGTGAGCCCCAGATCACTCGGCCATTTCATGGAATTCTATTTGGAGATCGCCCCTCTTAATACATTCGAACGCAGGCCCCTGTCCCGCGGTCTGCGGCAATGCAGAGCCCCAGGGGGGGAACGCGAGATAGTAGTTCTATATCCTCCTGCATCCATAGGATAACGGGGAGAGGGACCGGTTGAAACTGGATGAGGTGACCATCACCCGGGCGATCCTTACCGGGCAGATGGAGGTGATGCTGGACCACCTGGAGCTGGACGTGGCCGTGGTGGGGGGAGGGCCTTCAGGCCTCACCTGCGCTGCTCTCGCGGCCGGAAACGGCCACCGGGTCGTTGTGATCGAGAAGAAGCTCTCCATCGGAGGGGGCATGTGGGGCGGGGGGATGATGTTCCCCCGGATCGTGGTGCAGGACGAAGCCGTCCGCATCCTGGACCGGTTCGGGATCCGGCACCGGGAACATGCGAAGGGTTACCACGTTGCCTCGTCGGTGGAAGCGGTGGCCAAGCTCACCGCAGGGGCAGCCGATGCCGGTGCCGAGTTCTTCAACCTGACCACCGTCGAGGACGTGATGATCCGGGGGGACGGCAGGGTGAGCGGCCTGGTCATCAACTGGACTGCGGTGGAGATGGGCCGTCTGCACGTCGATCCCCTCACCATCGCCTGCCGCTGGGCGGTGGATGCCACGGGGCACGATGCCGTCGTGGCGAAACTCCTGGAGCGGAAGGGCGGCCTTCTCCAGGTGAAGGGGGAGAAGTCCATGTGGGCGGACCGGGCCGAGCACGGCGTCGTCTCCCATACCCGGGAGGTATTCCCCGGCCTCATTGTTGCGGGGATGGCCGCAAACGCGGTGGCCGGGGAGCACCGGATGGGCCCCATCTTTGGCGGGATGCTCCTCTCCGGCGAGAGAGCGGCCCAGCTGATCGGATCGCCGGAACGGAAGCGGGAACGGAAACGGAAGCGGAAGTAGCCAGGCAGGGACCCGTGGGGAAGGGGAATGGATCCGGTCGAGAACGAACCCGAAGAGAATGAACCCGAGGCACTGTCGGATGTGGCGTACGGCCTCTTCGAGGTGCTCCTGAACCGCGGTCTCCGGAACCGGGGGCCGTACCTCTTCGAGCTGGTGGAGAAGGGGGTGGATTTCCGGCAGGACTTTGACACGATCTTCGCGGGGTTCCGCTCCGAGTACCCTCCCCTCGCCGATGCCCTCATCCAGCGGTTCGGGTCTCCCGATGCCACCTATGCCCGCTTCCGGGACGGGGAGGGGGTCATCCCGTCGAAGACCACCCTCATGTACTGGATCGTGCAGGATGCCCCCGGTGCGGCCCCGAACCAGGTGGACGACGAGAAGGTGGGGAAGTGGCTGATCTTTCTTGAGCAGGACCAGGTGGACGAGGGCTGGAGGAGGGTGCGGGACGACACCTGTGCCGGGCTCCTCGGGTTCTCCGCCAAGGTCTCCACGGCAAAGCCGAACCCCGAATCCCGGGACCTTCGGAAGGTCATCTACGTGTACACGAAGGACTGGGCCGACGAAGCGGACGTGATGCGGGTCAGGGAACGGCTGCGGGAACGGGGATTCACCGAGCGGATCGGGTACAAGCGGAACATCGAGACCTTCCGGGGCGAGTACAGCCAGAAGGGGAAGAAGGTCACCTTCTACAGCGCCTAAGCCCGCGGCGACCAACTCTTCTGGAGTTGACTCTCCTGTCAGCGAGGATTCGGGAAAACCCAATATCCGCCCATCCTCACCGGGGGGCGCCCACGCGGCGAAGCCTGAGGTGGCTCATCAACATGCCGAGGCGGAGATACGCAAACACTGAGTACTGGTGAGACACTCCCGGGGGCTCACCGCCCCCGCCGCGGGGGCACCCCCCGCCGGTTATTCGGGATTGAGATTCCTCCCGGAAGAAAACCGATGAACAGACTATCCTCATCGGGGGAGGGACCGGGAGGGGGCTGGCCCCCTCCCGTCGAATGTTCACGAAAACGATATTCACACCTCATCAGTGCCCGGAAGGGACCGAAGAATGCCAGATGCGATCTGAAGAGAGAAATTCCGGGAAAAAAGGCGGAAAAACGATGAAAAGATTATTCGCTTCAGTCCTTCCGCTCCTTGTTCTTGGGGCGCAGGTGCTTGTAGTTGCACTTGCGGCACTGGGTGGCGCGTATGGCGTTGCGTGCGTTGCAATGCATGCAGATCTTGACATTCAGCAGGCGCGCCTCCGCCTCGGGAAATCTTGCCATGGGACTTCACCTCGTGGAATCAGTTCTTAAAAAAACGACGCGGGGGATATTAAGGATTTGGATGGACGGGGATTGGTCCGGAATGATATCATGCATCGTTTGGTTGAACCGGGACATGGTGGCGGGAGGGGGAAACCCATTCCCGGTTCCTCCCCCATGAGGATAGTCCGTTAATCGGGAGATACGGGGTGGATGGTGCGTTATCCGGGAACACCGGCGGGGGGTGCCCACGCGGCGGGGGCGGTGAGCCCCCGAGAGCGTCCCACCAGAATGAATCTCGAGATTACCCCCTGTTCCTTCGAGTGAAGAAAAGGTCGAACCGCCGCTACTTCTCCGGGAGCTCCATCCACGCCCGGAACGCCTTGAGCGCTCTCGCCCGGTGGGAGATCCGGCTCTTCTCCCCGAGCGAGAGTTCGGCCAGGGTCCGCCCGTTCACCTCGAAGATGGGGTCGTAGCCGAACCCCCCGGTACCCCGGGGGGATCCGGTGATTATGCCGTCTATCCTGCCCCGGAAGACCCGGATGGTCCCCTCGTCGTCTGCGTGGGCAATGGCAGTCTCGAAAAACGCCGCCCGGTCCGAGATGCCCTCCAGGAGTTTCAGGATCCCCGCGTTCCCCAGGGTGGTGAGCACGTAGGCCGCGTAGGGGCCGGGGAATCCCCCCAGCGCCCGGATGGAGAACGCGGTGTCGTCCACGATCAGGGGCCGGTGGATCTGCCCGAAGGCATAGGCGGCCTTGCCCCGGGCGATCTCCCCCACGTCATCGCTCTTCAGCTCGGGGCAGTCCAGGTTCACGTGTTCCACCTCCAGGACGCCCTGGAAGAAGGCCGCCACCTCCCGGGCCTTGTGGGAGTTCCCCGTCACGACGGCGAGCTTCAGAGGTACCGCCCCCTTTTTTCGATCTCCTGCTCCCGTGCCAGTACCTCATCCGCCGCAGGGAGCATCTCCCCGTAGCCCTCCAGGAACGCGGAGCGGAGCAGCGCATGATCGGCTGTCGTGGAACGGAGTGTCTGGAACAGGACGTGGAGGTCGACGCCCCGGGCCTCGACCTCCTCGGAGACGGCGGAGAGGCCGAAATCGATGAGGGCGATTTGGTCGCGGGAGACGACCATGTTGGAGGTGGTCAGGTCCCCGTGGATGATCCCGGCCCGGTGG
>JAJRDA010000095.1 GCA_028678665.1 Methanomicrobiales archaeon
CCTGGTTCAGGACATCCGACGCGGCATGGATCAGGGCCACCTTTTCCCCCAGCGCGGCCACATCCCGGCCCTCCGGTGGGTTCTGGTGCTCCACGTGCAGCACCCCCAGTGTCCGGAGATCTCTCACGGCTGCTTCCGCGTCCCCCTCATGGACCAGGATGGTGGCCTTCCTCATGGGCACTATCACACGGCCACCCCCCCGCGGTTCGCCGCCTCGATCTTGGCCTTCGCTATCTTGCTCCGGCCCACGGCATTGGTCATCTGGTCACCGAGGGAGATCTTGATCAGCCGGATGGCCTCCCTGGCCTCCGGGATCTTCACCTTCTCGAAGAGGTTGACGCGCTGCGTGGTCACGCGCAGTTCACGCGTAAGAACGGATATACCCTGTTCCATGACCCGGATCTCTTCCCGAACCGAGACCATCCCCCGCAGTGCCTCCAGGGCTGCATCCACCCAGAGGGGGGTCCTGAACAGGTCATACTCTGCCGGAGCAAACTCCGCGCGGACAAAGACCGGCACATCCACGCCGGCAATGTTTTTCCTGGCAGTGACGATCCCTTCCGGGATGAGCCACTCGCGGATCCCGGGGGCCTCGGAGAGCAGCCCGGCCCATTCCTTTGCCGCATCCTCCATTCCGGACAGGGACGTCTTTCTCACCTTGAGAGCAGCCGCCTGGTGCACAATCTCCAGCTGCAGGAGCTGCTTCTTCAGCTGCAGGGTGGGCAGGTACCGCTCGTACTGCCGCAGGGCATCCCTCTGGCGCTTCAGTTCCCCCTGGGTGAGCTTGATCTTCATGTCTTTTCCGGCCAGTACTTCTCGATGATGGCCCTCCGGATCCCGGTCTCCTCGGGAGTGAAGCAGTCATGCAGGATCTCCCAGCCCAGGTCCAGCGCCGCTTCCAGCGGGATATTCACGGCAAGGGACATCATCCGCTCTTCAAAGAGCGCTCCGTACTTCAGGAGCTTTCTGTCCCATGCGCTCATCTGGAATCCCATGGCCTGCTTCTCCCGCGTCTCCCGGTACTCGGCAAAGAGCTGGATCATGGTATCCATGATCGTCCGGTGGTCGTCGCGGGTGTGTGCATTCACCTGCTGCTTCAGACGGGAGAGGGAACCGAAGGGCTCAATCACCCCGTTCTTCAGGTAAAACTGCCCCTCGGTGATGTAGCCGGTGTTGTCCGGGATCGGGTGGGTGACGTCATCCCCGGGCATCGTGGTCGCGGCAAGGACCGTGATGGAGCCGGCGCCCTCGAAGTCCACCGCCTTTTCGTACCGTGCTGCCAGCTGGCTGTACAGGTCGCCCGGGTATCCCCGGTTGGAGGGGATCTGTTCCATGGTGATGGCAATCACCTTCAGCGCATCGCAGAAATTGCTCATGTCGGTGAGGAGGACGAGGACCCGCTTTCCCGAAAGGGCGAAGTGCTCGGCCACCGCGAGGCTGATATCCGGTACGAGGAGGCACTCCACGATCGGGTCCGCCGCGGTGTGCATGAACACAATCGATCGGGAGAGGGCGCCGTGCTCTTCCAGGGTATCCCTGAAGAAGAGGTAATCGTCGTACTTCAGGCCCATGCCCCCCAGGATGATGATGTCAACCTCCGCCTGGGTGGCAATCCTCGCCAGGAGCTCGTTGTAGGGCTCGCCGGCGATGGAGAAGACCGGGAGCTTCTGGGACTCGACAAGGGAATTGAAGACATCAATCATGGGGATGCCGGTGCGGATCATCTTGTTGGGGATGATCCGCTTCACCGGGTTCACCGGCGGGCCGCCGATCTCGGCCAGGTTGTCGGTCAGATCCGGCCCGTGGTCCAGGGGCCTGCCGCTCCCGTTGAAGATGCGGCCCAGGAGGTTCTCTCCGGTGGCGATCTGCATCGGGTGTCCCAGGAACCGGACCGTGTCTCCTGTCGAGATGCCGCGGCTCCCGGCAAAGACCTGCAGGAATACCCGGTTCCCGTCCAGACGGATCACCTGGGCCAGGGAGGTTCCGCGCCGGGTGGTCACCTGGGCCAGCTCCCCGTTCCCCACGTGTTCTGCCTCGACCGTGATCACGTCCCCGACGATCTGGCTGATGTGGGAGTAGAACTTCTGCATGCTCACCCCCCCGTCACCCGCCCCTGTACCAGGGCCTGGATCTCCTGCTCGGCGCCTGCAAACTCCGGGCTCTGCCAGGGGGCCGAGTTCCATCCCCGGAAGAGCTGCCGGAGCTGCTGGAAGAAGTGGAGCGCCGTATCCTTGTCACCGAAGGTGAACTCCGATGCCAGGAGGCGGGAGATGAACGAGAAGACATACTCCTGCCGTTCCCGCGTCGTGGCCTCGTCCACCGGGTCGTAGGCATTCTGCTGCAGGTACACGAAATCCAGGAATTCTGCCTTCAGGTAATCCGTGTAATCGGAGAGCGAGGTCCCCTCCTCCCCCACCACCTTCATCATCTGCGCCACGTCGTTCCCCCGGCGCAGGATCGCGTGCGCCCGCTCCTTCTCCCCCGCGTCAATGAAACTCCGGTACTTGCTCCAGCTGATCAGCGGATCGATGGCCGGATACCGGCGGGCATCGGAGCGGCTGCGGGAGAGCCCGTGGAATGCCCCCACCACCTTCAGCGTCGCCTGGGTAACCGGCTCGTCAAAGTTTCCGCCTGCCGGGCTCACGGCCCCTCCGATGGTCACCGATCCGAGGGTGCCGTCATGGAGCCGCACCACGCCCGCCCGCTCGTAGAACGAGGCGATGTGGGACTCCAGGTAGGCCGGGAACGCCTCCTCCCCCGGGATCTCCTCGAGTCTCCCCGACATCTCCCGCATCGCCTGGGCCCAGCGGGACGTGGAATCTGCGAGGAGGAGCACATGGAGGCCCATCTGCCGGTAATACTCGGCGATGGTGACGGCAGTGTAGACGCTCGATTCCCTGGCTGCTACCGGCATGGAGCTCGTGTTGCAGATGATCACGGTGCGGTCGGAGAGGGGCAGGCCGGTTCTCGGGTCGGTGATCACAGGGAAGGTCTTCAGGGTCTCCACCACCTCGCCGGCACGCTCGCCGCAGGCGGCGATCACGACCACGTCCACCTCGGCATGCCGGCTGATCAGCTGCTGCAGCACGGTTTTCCCTGATCCGAACGGTCCGGGAATGCAGTACGTCCCGCCCCGGGCGACGGGGAAGAGCGAATCGATGAGGCGCATCTTCGTGACCAGCGGTTCACCGGGTTTCAGCTTCTCGGCATATGCCCGGATGGGGATCTTCACCGGCCAGTGCTGGCTCAGGGTAACAGGGACAATCCTTCCGTCCGGGTCCTTCAACCGGGCCACCGTATCGCGGATCGTGTATTGGCCGGGAGAGGCGACCGACACCACCTCGAACGTTCCCTGGAGGGCGAAGGGGACCATGCAGAAGTGGGTGAATATCCCCTCCACCACCGACCCGATCCTGTCGCCGGCACGCACCCGGTCCCCGGGCTTTGCCAGGGGAGTGAAATCCCAGGCCCGGTGCCCGTCCAGCGCCCTGAGATATACCCCGCGCTTCAGGAAGAAGCCGCACTGCCGGGCCAGTTCGGGCAGGGGGTTCTGCAGGCCGTCGAAGATCTGCCCCAGCATCCCCGGCCCCAGCTCCACCGAGAGGAGCTCGCCCGAAAACTCCACCTCCTCGCCGATGGAGAGGCCGCCGGTGGCCTCGTAGACCTGCAGCTCGGCCAGGTTGCCGCGCACCCGGATGATCTCGGCCTTCAGGCGCTCGGTGCCGTGCAGGATGTAGGCCACCTCGTTCTGCATCACCGGTGTCGCGAACCGTACGGTGACCATGTTGCCGCTGATCCTGGTAATCCGGCCTTTTTCAGTCGCTGTCATGGATCCCCTGTTCACTGCAGGAGTACCTGTCCCAAGAGAACCGTTCCCTCTGCACTGCGGATCTGCTCCCACCGCTGGAGGATCCGGAGCTGGCAGGCATACGCGATCAGAGCATCCAGGTCAAAGGGATGACCCGTTCCCAGGTCCTCCAGGGCCTTCCAGCGCAGCTCGTCCAGGGCCATCTCTGCCTCGAGTGGCGACGCCTGCATGGCCGCTGCCATCACCGAGGGGCCGAGGGACGCATCACGGTATCCCTCGGGCCGGAGATCCGGTGCAGGCTCCCGGTGGAGCCGTCCGGCACGGATCCTGGCGAGCTCATTCCGCAGCGCGGTATCGAATTCGGTCCACCGACGGATCGCCCGGTGGCCTCTCCCCGGTTCCGGGTACTCTCCGGGTTCCGGCAGGGTGGAGAGCAGGCGATAGTCCTCCTCCGGAATGAAGTGGTGGCACATCTCCAGGAACCGTTCAAAGGAGAACGGCGGCTTCATCCCGAAATGCAGCATGGGCAGGCTTGCGATGACGTAGGGGTACAGGTCAGGCATCGTGCCTCATTCCTTTGCTGCGTCCTGGAGAATCCGGTCCAGTTTCGGCTTCAGGCGGGCGCCCAGGTAGGCTGCCAGGGCCCGGTCGGTGTAATCGTAGCAGGACTTCCCGCCGTCGTAACTGATGATGAACCCCCCCGAGATGCCGTCTGCTGCCGTGAGCACGATATTCTTCTTCGTCTCTTCCCGGAGCCGGTGCAGGAAGTGCGTCTCCAGGCCTTCCAGGTCCTCCTTTTTGAGGAACACCGTGATGTCCCCACTCTCCCCGGTGTTCCCGTGGCGGATCATGTCGGAGAGCACGGTGAAGAGGGCTTCGGGGGGGAGCGCCTCCCGGATCTCCCCCTCCAGGATGCGCCCCAGCATGGCACCGATCTCGATTCTCAGGGAGAGGAGCAGATCCCGTCCTGCCTGGGCCAGCACGGTCTTCTCATTCTCCTCCTCGCGGCGGATCTTCTCCCGTGCGGCGGCGAGCATGTTCTCTGCCTCGTGCCCCGCCCGGTCAAGGATCTCCCCGGCCTGCTGCCCTGCCGCAGCCTCAATCTCGCGGGCCTTCTCCTCTGCGGCCCTGATCCCGTCCTGGTTGATTTTTTCGATCAGGTCCCGGATCTCTTCTCCCATCTCAGGAGCTCTTGATTTTTATGCTATATGACGGTTCCGTACACCTCCCTGCGCAGGTCTGCTGACGGAGCGGGCGGGAGACCCCCGTGCGTTCACGACCGCCGCGCGCCGGCCCTGCTCTCAGGGGAAACCGGAACCGTTATCGATGAGTGGGTTGCATAGCCGGCGGTATAAAGAGAGCCCCTCCCCGGTGATGCCATGACCCCCGAGCAGATGATCGCATTCGCTGTCTTTGTCGTCAGCTTTGCGCTGATCCTGTACCGGAAGATCAGGATCCTGTACATCTCCCTCGGGGCGGCCGCCATCCTGGTTCTTCTCGGGATTGTGACCCCTCTCCAGGTGGTTACCGAGGCCATCAACTGGGACGTGCTGGGCATCTACTTCGGGTTCGGGATGCTCTCCATTGCCTTCGGCCTGAGCCAGGTCCCCAGGTACCTCGCGTTTGAGATCATGCGGAGGGTGAAGACCGAGCGGTGGGCCATCTTCTGGCTGGCGGTGGTGGCGGCCTCCCTCTCGTCATTGATGCCCAACCCCATCGTCGTGATGATGCTCGCCCCCATCGCCATCGAGATCGCGGACCGGTTCAAATCCTCCCTCTTCTTCTACCTGGTGCCCCTCGCCATCGCATCCAACGTGGTCACCACCGTCTCCATGATCGCTGATCCCCCGTCCACGATCCTTGCCATGGAGACCGGCATGCGGTTCTTTGACTTCTACTGGTTCCAGGCCAGGGTCGGGCTCGGCCTCATCTCCCTTGTCGGTGTCGTGGCCGCACTCCTCTCCCTCCTCGTGATCTTCCGGAATCTGGACAAGCCGGTGTCGTTCACTCCCGAACCGCTGGAGGTCAGCTACGGCCCGAGCATCCTCTTCGTCGGAGGTGTGCTGGCACTGGCCTTCTTCCCGATCTCGCCCGGCGTCATCAGCCTGGTGGTCGGGGCCGTTGCCCTCGCCATCTGCCCCCTGTCCAAGACCACGATGTTCCGTGAGTTCGACTGGGAGTCCTTCCTCTTCATCATCGGGATCTTTGTCATCGTTGCCTCCATCGATATCACGGGGCTCCTCGACGCGTTCTCGGCCTGGTTCGTCTCCCTGGGGATCGAAAGTCCCACCCTGATCCTGGCGTTCCTGACCTGGATCTCGGTCCTCCTCTCCGCCTTCATCGACAACGTGCCCTACACGATCCTCATGATCCCGGTCTGCACGCAGATTGCAGGAGCGCTGGCCCTGAACCCGTTCCCCTTCCTCTACGGCATGCTGATCGGGACGGGCATCGGGGGGAACATCACGCCGGTCGGCTCCACGGCGAACGTTATCGCCTGCGGGATGCTGGAGAAGCGGGACTCCACGATCAACCTCTGGGAGTTCATGAAGATCAGCGTCCCGTTCTCCGTCATCGCCGTGACAGTGGGGTGGCTCCTCCTGCAGCTCATCTGGCTGTAAGGTCAGGGCGGGCAGTGAGGATCCCCGGTAACCCGACAGGGATCCTGTGAGCCACCAGGTCGGATCCCTGATCTCACCGGATCGACGCTGCCGGGCGGTTGTGAAGCTGGCCTCCTCCCCCCTCTCCCTGGACCGATTCCGGAACCCGGTGCCGTTCCGTGGAAACCGCCCGGATCGGATGGGAAAGTTATTGGGGGGGCGAGCAAGAACTTCTCCGGATGAAGCGGCGGGAGCACCTGGCCATCATTGCCCACGACATGGGATCCGTCTTCCAGCTCCTGGGCCTCGCCTGCTTCATGCCCTTTGCTGTCCTCCTCTATTTCCGCGAGTGGGGGATGGTGATCCCGATGCTCTCCGCCCCCCTCACCTTCCTCGTGCTGGGGTGGCTCATCGCCCGGATCCCGAAGCGGGAGGAGGTGCCCCAGCTCTCGGTGGCCCTCGTCGCCGTAGCCCTTACCTGGCTCGCGGTCGCCGTCATCGGGGCATTTCCCTTCGTTCTCTCCATGGGCATGTCCTGGACAGACAGCATCTTCGAGTCCATGTCCGGCTGGACCGGCACCGGCTACTCTGTGATGGTCTCCGTCAATGCGGCACCCCGCACGCTCGTCTTCTGGCGGTCCTTCATCCAGTGGATTGGGGGGATCGGGGTAATCGCGTTTGGCATCGCCCTTGCGGGCAGGAGTGGCCTCGCACCCATCCGGCTCTTCCGGGCCGAGGGGAG
>JAJRDA010000096.1 GCA_028678665.1 Methanomicrobiales archaeon
CGATCCTGGCACGTGCTGCCAGCTGAGGTGAGGCTAATGTAATTAGTGAGGGTCATCGTGTCACTCCCCCCCGCATTGCCGGCGGTGAGGGAAACGGTGTAGATCCCTATACCGGTCAGGTGCATCGGATAGGTATGGGACGGGTTCTGTGATGTGGAGGTGATGCCGTCGCCGAAGTCCCAGGACCAGGAGGCAGGGGAGTTGGTGGACTGGTCCGTGAAGGTAACCTCGAGCGGTGCGGTACCTGTGAGGGGAGTTGCGGTAAAGGCAGCGACGGGGGCAGTGGGTGTCGGGGTAGGCGTGGGGGTTACGGTCGGCTGCGTTGTCGGCTGTAATTCTGCCTGATCATTGCACGTGCACGTTCCCCTCTGATCGTGCGGAACGCATACATTCACGGTGCCGCTGGCTTCTTCTCCTTCCCCATCGTTCGCGGTGAAGGAGATTGTATAAATTCTCCCGCTGCCATCTCCGGCACGCTCTGCTCTGAGTTGAGCGGTATCAGTGCCCACTCCAGATACGTCGTCCGATACGAACGGCTCGTTACAGGTTATCGTCGTGATGGCAATGGTTACGGGATCGCCCTCGGGATCGGTGACTCCGTTGATGGTGACGTCAACGGATTTGTGGTTGGGTGGCCAGAGACAGCTCACGCTGGGGTATGCATGAGAGATATCGGGCGGATTGTTTGGTGTTATGACGGTGATGTAATTGGTGCGGGTCATGGTATCACTCCCCCCCGTATTGCCGGCGGTGAGGGTAACGGTGTAGATCCCTGCACCGGCATAGGTGTGGGACGGGTTCTGGGATGTGGAGGTGCTGCCGTCACCAAAGTCCCAGGAGTATGAGGTGATGGTGCCGGTCGAGGCATCGGTGAACTGGATGTCCAGGGGAGCGTTCCCGGAGACAGGATTGGCCGTGAAGTCCACGGTCGGAGCAGTGATGGCCTGGTAATTTATGATGACGTGACAATTCTCAGGGCGCAACGAATTCACTTGAAATGTCTTTACGGTTCCATCCGGTCCCTTAAGGTATACCGTATAAAAAGCGTCACACGAGTCTGTCTGGATGCATGCCAGTGTTCCCGAAATCGGCGCCCAGGGTGCATCTGTATATGTGCCGCCCGGTCCAAAGTAGCCAAATGGTCCGCGTATCTTCCATGACGACCCGCTCGGGACACGCAGTTCAAATACCCCGCCTCCTCCAACCCGATCCGGGCACAGATAAGTAACCGGTGCTGCGCTTGCGCTGCCTGCGAGCAGTAAAAAGGCTAGCATGGTTATTCCAACGATGCGGACAATCGTCTTGGGGCATCCTGGTTTTGGAGGAGACTTGATGCCGTATGAAAGATGAATGATGGGCGCCATGGTTTCATATTTATTTTTATATAGCATAAAGATTTCTATTCACTTAAGCAGTTTTAAACTGTTTATTGAGCAATGTGTTCATAATTCTGTCAGCAATATTTAATTATCACGTAATCTGGAGATGATGTCGACCCTTGAGAGCACTTGCAGAGGTGAGACACTACTACCCCCGGTCACTGTGAACTCTATTCGGGCTATGGGTTTGGGCAAGCCGAACATGATCAGGTTGCATTTTTCCATAAGCTCCTGTCAACAATGAAAGAGGGAACAGAATTCAAAATCCAGTCCCGGCCGGAAGCATGAGGCGCTATGATGAAAGGTTGAAGTCAGCGGGACTCCAACCCGGTCCCGGGACGCTCCATGGCAGCATCCGGGGTCCGGGTGGGAGTCCCCCAGCGCAGAATCGATCGTCTACACTGCAGAAGTGGATTTGATCTGTCGGATGAGATCGTTCACTCTGCCCTCGTCACTGAGCTCTTTTCGGTTGAATGACACACTGGCCGCGATGGTCACGCCTCTCCCTTCAAGCGCTCTCTTCATGAGAGCGAGACTCTCCCCGGGCGAACCGCCGCAGGTCACAAACAGTACGCTCTTCTTTCCTTCGCATCCTTTCAGGGCCTGGATGGCGGCGTTGATGGCTGGGGTGGGCTTCCCGCCCCATACAGGGGAACCGATCACGACCAGGTCGTACTTCGAAGCATCGATGGTTGATGGCTCGATGGGGTCCGAGAGACCCTTCCCTGCCCGCCTTCCTCCCACCAGAAACTTGGTGATCATGTTGTAATGCTGGAGATCGTGTACCTCGATTTGATCTCCGCCCGTGGCGGCAAGACACCGGCCCGCGATTCCCCTGGTATGGCCTGTTTCCGAATGATAGATGTAGCAGATGTTCATCTTCCGATCATCCCGTGCATGGAAAGGGTTCGGGAATACATGAAGATTTCCAGGGGACGTGCCGGCATCGGTAGAAAGAGGGGTGAGACCAACAGACCGGCAGAAGGCATAAGATCGTGGACTGTGAAAACATTCCCTATGAAGGTGTGGATCAGGGACACCGCGGGACTCGGTACGGTACTCTGGCTGTTCGGGTACCTCACTTCGCTGGTGCTGTTCTTCTCGCCGTTTTCGGGCATCATGGGCTGGATCATCACTGCCGTCTTCACTCCGGTCACCATCGCGATTACGTGGTGGTGGTTCAGGGCAAGGAACCTTGCCCTCTCCTACTATGCAGGGGTAGGAATCGTCTGGACCGTGATCGCGGTTGTTCTCGATTACCTGTTCATTGTCCGGCTGTTCCAGGCCACCTATTACGGCCCCGATGTGTTCGTATATTACGCCCTGACGTTCCTGATCCCGGTGGGAGTCGGCCTTTACCTGATCCGGATCCAGGGGGAACCGGTGAGAGAGCAGGGATAAGGGGCTGGTCCCCATATCGTGATCCCGGTCTGCTCGTCCTACGGGACCGGATTTTTTCCTCTCCGGGCAGCTCCTGAGAGAACAAGGAGAGAGTCGGGGGAAACCCCCACTGAATCAGACCCGTTTTCAGACACTCCACGGTCGATTCCGGTTCCCTCAGTAATACACTCCCTCACCGGCGAGGAGAATCCCCTCGCCTTCGAGCCATCCCTGCGTACTGTTTCGGACCTCCAGGGTCACCGTATCCGTGTAGAGGTTGAACACCCACCCGCCCCTCCAGATCGAGTTCACTCCCTGGACCTTCGTCTGAAGCGAGAGTGTAGCCGGATGATCCGAGATGAAACGGACGTAGACCGGAACAGCATGGACGTACACCGATCCACCAGAAACAGGTGTTGCCACTGTCCCGGGGAAGAACGGTCCTTCGTGGCCGAAGACGGGCTCGCCGATGACGGGATCGCGGGTATCGATGGTATGGTCCCCTGAAATCATCACCGTCATAACGACCGGTATCAGCACCGGTCGCTCGCTCGAGTACTCGGTTCCAGGTGGAAGAGTCATCGGAAGCGGGCCCTTACCCGGTTCGACCGGGACCGGGTAGGCGCGATACTCTGGAACCATCACTCCGGCCCGGATGGCGAGCATCGGAGTGCCATTTCCCTCTTCAATCGAGAGATTCCAATCCGGCGGGACCCCGTAGCCGGTCCCGTTCACCAGGACATCGACAAGGAAGGGGGACCCTTTCCGCTCAGGTACCGGTAGGAGCAGGGTCACATTTTCTATTGTTGTGTTGAACGAGACAACGACCTCGTAGGTGTAATCGTGCTGCTCCCCCTGCCTCGTGTGCTGCTCCCACAGCCAGGCGATCCCTGTCAGGGACGCTGCCAGGATGAGGAATACCGCGAGGAGGATGATCCAGTGTCTCTTCCTGGGAACCGCTTCAGCCATACAGAAATCCCTCAGAAGCTCCCGGCTTCCTGATAGGATACTAGAATGAGAGTCTCCCGGGGAGAAAAAGGAGATCGGAAAGATGGATCCTTCAAAACGCAGTTCCCTACCCCATGAATGACGATGAGAGCAGGAGTGATCCTGACAATCAGGATACTCCAGAATGCGGGAATGTCAGAACGGACTCGTTTTGCACTGGTGTCCCTGGAGGAATAGGCGGTGAGAAACCCGATAGGAGAGGGGCAGCTTGGCCCACGGGCCGTTCTGCCCGGCCTGCCGCAGCGCCGGGAATGGGTGAATACCCCTGGTTACTGCCAGGAGAACGTTGATATCACCCCCCTACCCAATGCTGCATTGCCCGAGAGGGCGGAGGTGAAGGAGTGTACTTCGTAGTACTCGCGAAGTTCAAGAAGAAACCAACCAAGGAAGTCGTTGCCCAGAACATGAAGATGCTGGAGATGGGGGCCAAGGAAGGGGTCAAGAACCATGGAATCTACTGGACCCTCGGCAGGTACGATGCCGTCGGGATCTTCGAGGCCCCCAACGAGAAGGTAGCCATGAAACACGCGATACGGCTGGAAGAGAACGTCGCGTCCGAGACCATGATCGCGATTCCGGTGGAAGAGGCGAGAAAGCTCGCTGAGTGATCTGTAGAGAGTCGAGGGAATACCAGGATTACCCTGTCAAGGGCAATGGGTTCTCAACCTATTTTTCAAGAAAAGTCATATTTCATGAGAAATTCGTTTTCGTATCCAAAATGCGTATTTCGGCCACCAGGTGCGATAATCCGAGATGCAATGCACCTTGATAAGATTATCCGATTATTCAGGGGAAACAAGGGAAAAACGAGGAGAGATGAATCACCCGGTCGGATCCATGACCCGTCCCATGAAAAGGATGTTCCCGGTATCATTGTCCTGGATCAGGAAGAGGAACGGGTGATCCGCACGGAACACCGGAATGGGCGGTTCGTCCCGGATACCAGTGGCCTTCATGACGACAGCCGTCGCGGCCGCTGCCTCCGTTCCCTCCTCGTTCACCTCCACGAATGCCTGGTGGATGACGTCACCGATGTACAGGTCCTTCGTACCGTCCATGCCCGAGAAATCCGCCTCTCCGGTGAATGCCGTCGGCATGCCCATGGATGACAGGGTAGCAGGGAGACTGTACTTCGTTTCCATCGTGAACTTAGGGAACGCGACCTTCACCCGCTGGCTCCTCAGCGCATTTCTCCACTGGGAGAATTGCTGCACGGTGAGGGTATCCTCAACTGCTGCCAGATTATTCGCTTTCGGGAGAAGGACGAGCATGGAGAGCTGTTTTCCGCCGTCCTTTGCATACGGCATCTCCAGCACCTGCAGGGTGTCAGTCTCCGTGTAATTGAAGATGGCCTCGCTATCCGTCCTCTCCATCATCTGGACTGGGACGGTCTTGCCCGGTGCAATCGTGAAGAGATCTTCCTTCGTGTTGTTCGCGTCGAACTGCTTCACCCACGTCCCTTTGAAGTATACGGCATTCGTGATCACAAGCCGTGTGAGGGGATCGATGGCACCCTGGGGGATCAGGTCCCGGATCCGGTTGTTCGTCTGGACTTCCACCCAGCGGTTGATGGTCAGGCGGGAAGGCTCCGGCTGGTTCCTGAAATCCATGTTCGTGGCGTTGGCACTGTAGTACTCCAGGGCCGTGCGCATGTAGTCGGGAAGGAACGCATAGGTCTTTTCGGCCCAGAGTGCGTTCGCCGTTTTCAGGACGTAGCGGGAATTCCCCTGGTTGATACCCTGGTAGAGCCCCTGAAAGCCCTGTCTCCGCGTGGCATCGTCCTTCGGGAAGAAGAACACGGCCTGGATTTCGTCCGCGGTGGTTCCCCGGGCTCCTTCGTACGTGATGGCAAGGGCGGATGAGATGGAGAACGGTGAGAAGAAGAGGTTGCTCTGTCCGTATGCAGGGTCTTTGCGGATCTCTCTGTAGGCTTCCAGTGCAAACCGGTTATTCGCATCCACCACGGCCATTTCTCCCGCTGTTCTCGGGCCGGCTTCCCTCTGTGTCTGGACTGGCGTGGGAGTGGACGTGGGTGTCACGGGTGATCCCGGTGGTGAGGTAAGACATCCCGATATGATAACTGCTGTCATGCACAGGATACAGAAACCCGCGAGGGCCATTTCACGTTTCACACTATCACCCCGCAATCCGGTGTGTGGTTCAACATGGGATACAATAATATTTATTGTTTTATTATACTGCGAAAATTATTGTAGTAATCAGGGGTGGGAATCCCCCTCAGAATCCCAGGGCCGCCAGCAGGGCGAAGACCACGAGGATCAGGATCGCCACCGCGACCACCACGATCCCGGGCGGGAGACGTATCAGTTCCGGGACCGTCTCCGCCGGGAACGTCCCGCGCTTCAGGAGCGAGCGGTCCAGGCGAGGGTAGAGGCGGGCGAAGATGCCGGCACCGGCAACCATCCCGATCATCCCGACGAGGGCATCGAGAGCCCCCGACCCGACCGCGCCGGCGGCGGTGCCGGGGCAGTACCCCAGGACAGCAAACCCTGCGCCGAAGATGAACCCCCCGATGACGGTTGCACCCACCGATCCCATCCGGCAGTGGAGGCGGGCGAGCCCTGCGGACTTCATGGCGTACACGCCGATCATCCCCACGAGCACGGCGGTGAGCATCACCTTCACGACGGTGAAGTCGGTGAGGAGGAGCTGGCCCAGGATCACCCCGTACTCCGTCACCCGGCCCTTCTGGAGGAGGAAGCCAAAGACAATGCCTGTCATGAGCCCAAGGACGACCTGGGCCCGTTCATTGGATCTGAGTTTCTCAAATGCCATGGGTCCACCCCTAGATGAACTGGAATCCGTAGATCAGGCCTGCCACGAGAATTCCGCCTGCAAAGAAGCAGGCGGCGGCCACCCAGCTGGCCAGCGAGAGCTGGAGCGTTCCCGAGATCCCGTGCCCGGAGGTGCACCCGCCGGCCCAGCGGGCGCCCAGCCCCAGCAGGATGCCGCCGAGAAGCGCAACCGCGAACCGGAACGCCCAGCCGGTCCCGAACGCTTCTGCGAAGAGCGGGGGCACGGCCAGCACGGTGAAGGTGCCCGAGAGGGTGGCCGAGAGGAATGCACCGATCACCACCCCGATGATGAGCATCCACTGCCAGTCCATCGCCGGCCTGAACTGCCGGTAGTACGGCATCTTTTCTGCATTCCCGCGGGAGACAGCGGACTCCACCATCCCGGCCGTCTTCGCGTAGGCGGTCGAACATCCCAGCGGGCGGTCGGAGAGGAGGAA
>JAJRDA010000097.1 GCA_028678665.1 Methanomicrobiales archaeon
AGTTCCTGTTCAAACCCCGCGAGGCGTTCCAGGAAGCCCGGAACGAGCCCCTCTCGGCCACGGCCTTTACCATCATCCCTCTGGTCCTTCTCTTTGCCGTGCTGTTCACGGTGATGGGTATTCTGTTCTCACCCGCCTTTCTCTTCGGGCCAGTGGCACCGCTGATCACAGGTTCAGGCCTCCTGGGATCCGGGGCCACACTCGCTGCCCTCCTGGTGGGGATCCTCATCATCGTGATCCTCTGCCTCATCGCCTTCGTGGTGAAGGCAGCCTGGCTCCACCTCTGGGTCTATCTGATGGGCGGCCGGAAGGGGCTGGAACAGACGGTGAAAGCTGTTTTCTATGCCGCGATCCCCATCCTCCTCCTCGGATGGGTCCCGGTGGTGGGCCTCCTCGCCGGCGCACTCTGGGCAATCGTGATCCTGATCATCGGAATCGAGGTGCTGCAGGAGATCAGCAGCGGTAGGGCCCTCGCCGCCGCCTTCCTGGCATGGCTCATCGGCTTCCTGATCTTCGTGGTCCTCCCGCTGCTCTTTTTCCTTCCGGTACGGGTCGTGACCTCCGGGCCGGTGCCCTGAAACTGAGGGGACGGTCAGGGGAATCCCGGAATGCCCGCCCTTCAGGGGGCGGGCCCCTCTTCAGGGAGATCGGTTCCCACCGAGAGAACAGAGTTCACGTACCCGTCACGGTCGTACATCGCACGGTTGGTCCAGAGAACCGTGATCCGCCTTCCGTCGGCAGTCACGTTCTCGTTCCGGTTCTTCAGGAACCTTCCCGGGGTGGAGAGGAGCTCCTGCATCATCAGGTCCAGGTCCCTTCCTGAACTCTCCGTTGCTGGTACAATGGTCCCGATCACACTCGCCCCCAGGATCTCCCTGCGGGGAAATCCGAAGAGCTCCTCGGCATAGCGGTTGAAGAACGTGATCTTCCCGTCCCGGTCCATGGTGAGAATGATGCTCCCTGCGTGCTCGACCAGGGTGCGGTACACCTCCTCCGATTCCCGGAGGCGCCCGGTGGAGTACCGCAGGAGCAGGTACAGGAGCACCGTTGCGAGGATGAGGAAGGCCCAGTCCACCCCTCCACCAAATGCGGGGAAGGGTGCAGCGTCTCTCCCCGCCGGAGGGAGCAGGATCCCGGTCGTCAGGATCCAGAAAATTCCAAAGGCCAGGAAGATGAGGCAGATGGTCACAGGATTCACGAGGCCACTTCTCCTGCTGTCGGTTTCAGGGGGAAGATTCACGGCAACCACAGGATGAAGTAAGAAGTGCCCCCTATTAAAAGGGAGCCTGAGAGGCACAAGGCTCATGCGGGGTTATAGACTTTTGTACCTTTTCACCGTAGGGATTATTGTGGAGACCGGGGACCGGGAGGTCGTCGGGCAGTTCCGTTCACCACGCCCCCAGGGTGATACATAGTCTCTGGGGTCCGAGAACTCACGACCCTGGTGGCGCAGTGAGCGCCGCCTCGGCCGGCAGCGACTCGGCTTCGATGTAGACGCGGTTGGTCTCCGGGTACGCGCTGTGCAGGTCGGCTTCAATGCGGCGGATCGCCTCGTGCATCTGCTCGGCCGTGGTGCCCGGGACAAAGCACACCCCCATGTTCACGAGCAGATCGTGCGGGCCCATGTACATCGTGAGGATGTCACCGGCGCGCTCGATCGCCGGATCCAACTCCACGCGCCGCCGGATGTCTGCGAGCTGGTCGGGGTTCACACCCTCGCCCAGCAGCAAGCCCTGGCTCCGGGACGCGAGAATCCCGGCCACACTCATCAGCAGCAGGCCGATTGCGATCGATGCTGCACCGTCAAGATACGCATTGTTGAACATGTGGCCGAAGAAGATCCCGAGGAACGCGAAGATGAGGCCGAGCAAGGCCGCGCTGTCCTCGAGCACTACCGTGTAGAGGCTCGGGTCCTTCGACTGCTTGATGAACTGCCAGGCGCCCGTATCGCCCTTGGCCTGCAGGAAATGTTTCATGGCCACCATGAATGTTCCACTCTCGACAACGAACGAGATGGCGAGCACGAGGTAGGCCGCCGTCGGATCGCCCATCTGGGCGTCCGGCGCGACATGGCGGATGTGCGAGACACCCTCGTACAGCGACATGCCACCACCGATGCCGAAGATGGAGACCGCCACGATGTGTGTCCAGAAGTAGAGCGCCTTGCCGTAGCCGAAAGGGTGGCTTTCATCGGCAGGCTGCCTGGCGCGGTTCATTCCATGCAGCACGAGAACACCGTTTCCCATATCGACGATCGAGTGGATGCCCTCGGAGATCATGGCCGACGAGCCGGTGATTGCCGCCGCAACGAACTTGATGATCGCGATGATCAGGTTGCCGATGATGGCCGCGACGACCGCTATTCTGGAACCGCTTTCTGTTGCCATGGGCTACCTCCCCGTCGGTGGCGGCTCCTGCCGCCAGTCCCCCGTCCGTCTCCTCGACCACGGGGACACCATTGGGCGTCTCTACCGGGCATGCAAAGGGAACTCGTTCCTGTGGTGTCAGCTGTCTTTCCGCTTTCTCTCCTGTTGATCATCGGGATCCCTTTTACCCCGGAGAGGAATGCATCAGGCCGGTCCCGCGGGACTCCCTTTTTCCGCTGGTACGGCCACGAGAGTCTCTCTATCCATCCGGTCCGCCCGTGTGAAGGCCATTTTCATCGCTACTTTTTCGTTCGGGGCTTCAAAGAGCACAACGGAATCGTACCTTCCGAGCGTCCAGTAGATGCCCACGTATCGAACCTTTCCTTTCGTGTCGGCCTCGATATCCTTCAGGTTCTCGGCAATAATTTCCCTGCTCAGCTTTTTCTTGAAATTCACCAGTGCAATGAAATACATGATTCACACCTTTCCATCCCAGGGGAATGTAATCATATGAAAAATATGAGATAAAATCATCTCTTTCTGCTGTGGGGACCCCTACCCCACCCGGCTCATGCGAGGGGCCGGATTCGAACCGGCGGACCCCTGCGGGAACGGACCCTATAATCCGATCTCCTCTGACGGCAGTTGTCCAACGTTACGACCAAATGTTGTCCAACCAAGAACCGCCAGCTCCCGGGCAAGCGGATGAGAGGATAGACGTGCCCCCTGGAGCAGTTCTTTCCTGCAGACGCTTCGCACTCCCTACGGCCCGGGCCTTGTTGTGTGGAGATGATAATAATTTGTGCGCGCGGCCGGGGCGTCAATTATTCATTACCGTCTCCGGGACAATTTTTGGGATGAGGGAATCGGTGCGATCCCTCGTCACCACAATGAGGAGCGATATGCTCGTTCAGTAAACCTCAAGGAGTCCTTTGCTCTTCCCGGTGATGGACCGGCCACCCTGCGGTGTGACGATAAACGTGTTCTCAATACCTACAAGTCCCACATCAGGAATCCCCTTCTTGGGTTCAAGTGCCAGGACCATCCCTTCCTGCAGAGGTTCATCGAAGCCCTCCGCGATGACTGGTGATTCATCGATCCAGAGCCCGATCCCGTGGCCAAGGAACTTCACCTTATGTTTCCCGGAACCCATGAAGGTACTCAGGAACTCCGGTTCAAGGCCAGCCATAATTGTCCGGTAGATCTCTGACGGGACTGCACCGGGTTTGAGCATGGACGCAAGCTCGTCCTGAATCTCCACGCAGCGATAATGTGCATGGATGGCCGCATCAGGGATCGGCCTGCCGAACATATAGGTCATGGTCTTGTCTGTCTGGTAGCCCTTGTAACCACACCCGATGTCAATGACGACAAGATCCCCCTTGTGAAGGGTCCGGTCCCTGCTGCCCATATGCGGAACTGAAGGGTGCATGCCCGAGACACCCCCCGGGGTGTCCACGCAGACCGGGCAGATGGAACTCGTGCCGAAACCGATCTGGCCGAGCAGCATCTCATTGAACCCCCCGAAGCGTATGATACCCTGGTGGCCTTCCTTCACCATGAGCGAGTAGAGGTCGCAGCCAAACGAGACCTCGTCGATTCCTTCCTCAAGCATGCCGGGTACAAAGTCCTCAAGCACACGGCGGTGGATCGTACCGGCATGTTTCATCAGCGAAAGCTCGTACCGGCTCTTCACCGCTCTGACCGCTGCGACCTGATCGTCAACTGCCTTCACATCCTTAAACAGCAGGTGTTTCTGGAGCCGCTGGAGCTGGGTAATCGGCATAAGGTCGATCTCCAGATACACTGCCCGCGGGACCGTACCCGTGCCGGCAGCCACGTCGCGGTAGCTTTTTATCTTTTTTATATGCGGAAAGAGTGACTCTTCAATCGCCCGCTCGTAACTATGCCGTACCCAGAAGACTGCATCGCCATCCTGCGGGATGAGGAGGAGTCCGTCCTGCATGGTGCCCGTGAAATAGTAGAGGGGGATCTTGCCGACAATGGCCGCCAGCTCCCATCCGGGACGGGCGTTGTCCATCCGGGCCCGGAAACGCTGCAGCCGTCCTTCGAGTTCGGTGAGCGGGACTTTCATGATGGTAAAAAGTTGAGCAGAATGACTCATAATGCTGAGTGTCCAAAATCTTAGAGAGACATTGTCAAAATACACCCACAAAAAATAATTTGAGACCCACCCTTTTGGTCTATCTCTCTCTCTCCACTCAAAATCATCGCAACTTCGCCCGTTTCAATAATCAAAATGAAAAATGGACTGATGCGGAGAGCAGGGATCGAACCTGCGAACCCCTTCGGGACAGCACCCTAAATGCTGCGTCTTTGGCCGCTCGACAATCTCCGCCCTATGCGAGGGTTGGACAACCTCTTCGTCGGTTGGGTTGGACAACCTCTTCGTCGGTTGGGTTGGACAACTCGTATGAAAAGTTGTCCCACTCACGAGAAAGGATTACCGACCCCCTCAATCCGTCGCCTTTGACCCGGCTCGGCAACCCTCGCAGTCTGAAAGGAGGCACCGGGGCGCAATAAACCTTTTCTCATGGCGGAAATTCCCATTCGGAACCGCTATCCTCTCCGGGGGGGGGACGGGAGGGGGCAGAGCCCTTCACGGTCCCACCCAGGGTGAGGATAACCCTGCGGAATTGGAAACCTCGAAAGTATCGGTGGTTATCCTGAATCTGACATCAGGGGAAGTAACCTCGGGAGACCACAGACAAGGATTTCCCTGATCAGTCCTGCGGAGATGTCTCCCTATTCTCCTTCCCGAACCGGTACTCCGAGACCACCATGGCCAGGATCAGCGGCCCCAGCACGAACCCGGCGGTGCCCAGCAGGAGAATCCCCCCCATGAACCCGAAGAACATCACCAGCGGGTGGACGTGGGAACTCCGTCCCATCAGGATAGGGCGCACGGTCAGCTCCGGGAGGAGCGCCACGCCCCCGTACCCCAGCAGGAAGACCAGGATCACCCCCCGGAGATCGCCCAGAGCCAGCGCATAGACCCCAAGGACGGCCATGGGAAGCGAGGCCCCGATGATGGGAACCAGTTCGCATAGCGCGGTCACGAAGGAAAAGAACAGGACATGCCCGTAGCCCAGGACGGCGAAAAAAAGGAGAGAGAGCAGGAACGTGATGGCCACCATCAGTGCATGCACCACGAAAATCGACCGCAGCGTGTCCTTTGCCACCGGCAGGAGCCGGATGATGGGGGGGGTCCACTCCACCGGTGCCCGCTGCACCAGGAGATCCCATGCACGCTCCCCCCTCCACAGGGAGAGGAAGAGGGCCAGGGAAAAGAAGAACGGCTGCAGCGACACCTGGAGGAGGCCCTGCTGGAGCCCGTCCCAGAATACTTCCACCCTTCCCACCAGGGCAGAGAAGAGGTCAGCCACCTGTTCCGGGTCCAGAGGAAGGCCGTGCTGGACGAGGATATTTCCGGGATCTGAGATCCATCCACCGATGGCCGTGGCCACCTCTCCCCCCACTTCCACGTTGTCCGAAAGGATTCCCACGGATACCTGGATGGCGGTGAGGAGGATGGCGAAGAGAGCAAGGGCGATAAGGAGTGCAGAGACCACGGCCGGGACCTGCAACCGGAACCTGCGATGGGCGGGTACCAGCACTGCCGCCACCGAGATCCCCAGGATGGCGGCGTCCGCCCACCCGGCAGAGAGCACCAGAAACAGGATGGCCGCGAGTCCGGCGAGGGCAAGGATCAGGGTACGATTCCGTGACTGCCGCATGGTGCAGGAGAAGGTGCATTTCCATCCCGTATAAACCACGGGGTCTGCATTCCAGGCTCCCGGGCCAGGATTTTCGGTCATCCCCGTCCCCCCGTCGGAACTCCGGCAGTGTTGCCATGCAAAATCATTTGATATCACCCCTCCGGTAACTCTTCCAGAACGTCCCCAAACCGAAAACCATTTCACCTCCCCCTGAGCCAGTCTACCATGTTGGAGTGCACGCCTTGCTCGCCGAGGGACTCCGGATCCTGATTGCGGCATGCGTCTGCTGGCTCAACTTCGTCACCATCGACGTCTTTTTCGGGCTGCCGAAGGAGGGTGGCGTCTGCGGGGCCACCGCCATAGCGCAGGAGATAGAGAAGAAGGGCGGGGCCCTCCATGGCGGGTACATGATGGGGAACATCGTCTCCTCCCCGGATGCCAGCGCCGGCACACTCCTCGCCTCCTGTGCAGTGTATGCTGCCGGGATCCCCGGCGGGCTCTTCACCGCGCTGCTCGTCTATATCGGCAACCGGATCTGCTATGACCCCGGCTACGCGGGGACCACCGGGACGATTACCGCCACCTTCATCGTGTACGGATTCACGCAGATCGGCTTCTCGGCCAGCGACTTCATTGCCGGGATGGTCATCGCGATCCTGACGATCCAGGGTCTCTCCCACGTGCACGCGAGCCGGCTGCTCGCCACCTTCTGGAGGTGGCGGTCCTGATCGCCCTCGCCGTCGTCGCAGGAATCGCTGGCTATGCCGCGGCCCGGGTGGTACTGGAGCGCAACACGATGCGCAGGCTCCCGTTCCTGAACGTGGTCTCCTTTGCCATCACCGGGTCGCTCATGCTCCTCCTGCCCCATCCCCTTACGATCGTGGCCTGCGCCGCCTACTTCGTGGG
>JAJRDA010000098.1 GCA_028678665.1 Methanomicrobiales archaeon
CGTCCATGCCCGGTGAGCCGTCCGTCAGGTGGGCCAGGAATGCGTTCAGGAACCCGAAGATCCGCACGTGGAGCATCCGCTCCCGCGGGAACTCGATGAGCCAGATCAGCAGGAAGGAGCCGGCGCCGGCGATCGTGATCGCGACAAGGGCCACGGGCAGGAAGCCGGGGAGGGGGAAGAGCGCCCCGGCGGCCAGGCCGGCCAGGCTCTGGATGAGTGCCGGAAGGAGCATGCGGGGGGGGCGGTACTCGGCGATGGCCACGAGTACCAGCATCCGGATCCCGAAGATCAGGCCCAGGGAGAAGGCAGCGAGGAAGAGGAAGAGGCCGGGCACCGGGAGGACGAGACCCGGCAGCACCGCCGCCAGCTGGAAGAGGGCGCAGCTGAAAGCCAGGAGGGCGGACCGGTTCGCGGTCATGATGCCGCCTGCCATGCGGACCAGCGGGACGGTGAGGAGTGCCGCCGCAACGGCCGGGAGGGAGAGGAGCAGGATCCCCGCCCAGGGGAACGGGAGCGCAGGCGCAGCCAGGAGGTCCAGCAGGATCCCGGGAACCGCCGCGGCGACGAGGGTCAGGTACCAGGGGGGTGCCCTGAAGAGGAACCGGGTCAGGTACTCCATCCGGGAGTCAGGGGAGAGGAAGGTCCGGGAAGGAGGGTTCCCCATGGACAGTTCACCGCCCCGTGGCGCCGGCCCGTTCGGGCACGGGCAGCGGGCCGAAGTGCTCCCGGTGCCGCGTTTCCATCTGATCCCAGGTGGGGAGGTTCGTCTGGCACCCCACCGATTCGACGGCAAAGGAGGCGGTGACGGTCCCGATCCTGCCGCAGGCCTCCGGGCCATGGCCCCTCGCGAACGCGGAGAGGAACCCGGCCCGGTAGGCGTCGCCGGCCCCCGTGGGGTCCCTGAGGGGGACGGGGACAATGGGGATCCGGTGCACCCTGCCCCCCGCGTGGACCTCGGACCCCTCCGCATCCATGGTGACGATCACGAGGGGGATCCCGCCGATGATCTCCTCCTGCGTCCGGCCAAGGACCCGGCAGAGGGTGGCCATCTCGTGCCGGTTCGCAAAGAGGATCGCGACCCGGGCCAGGATGGCCTCCAGCTGCTCCTTCGTGTACCAGCCAATGTCCTGGCCGGGGTCGAAGGAGGCGAAGGCGGCCCGCGCCGCGACCCGGACATTGAACGCGGGATCGGCGGTGGCCAGGTGGACGAACGGGAGGGAGGGGGCGTCGGCCGACGCAAAGGCGGCGGAGGCGCCCCACTCGAAGAAGGTGATCTGGTCCCCCGCGTCATCGGTGAACATATACGCGGTGGGGGTCCGGGCCTCCGGGACCACGATCATCTCGGTGCTGACGCCGAGATCCCGCAGCCACCGCTCGTAGTCGCTCCCGGCAAAGTCCCCGCCCACGGCAGAGACGAGCCCGGCGGGAGAGCCCAGGCGGGCGATGCCGGCCGCGATGTTGGCCGCACCCCCGCCAAAGTACACCTGGTGGTCCCGGATGTAGGTGGAGGTATGCCGCGCGGGGAGGACCGGGACCCGGAGGATGTGGTCGATGGCGGTGTGCCCCACCACGTGGATCACAGTTCCTTCACCTCGAGAACCTTCAGTGGCACGTCCCGGATCGCTTTCCCGATCACTGACCGTGCAATCCGCTCCGCGTGCTCCGGGGACTCGGCCCGGAAGACCTTCATCTCCAGGATCAGGCCCGCGAGGCCGGTCCCGGCCACGACGATAGCCCCCTGGAGGTCGTGGTCGCAGAAGGGGCAGGAGACGGATGAGCTCTCGATCTCCACGAACTTGGCCGACGGGTTCAGGCGTCTCCCCGCCTCGCTGATGGCCACGCTGATGGCGTCGTCCGGGGTCTTCACGTCCTTCACGATCCAGGCAGACTCCAGGGTGACCAGGTAATCAGGCACGTGCGCTCCCTCCTCACCACTCGTCCGTGTGGAGGTGGTCTTCGGCAGGCATCCTCCCGGTCCGCTCCGCCGCTCCCCGGCCGCGGCCCACGGCAAGGAGCGCGATCGGCCGCACGTGGGGCGGCAGGTCCAGGATCTTCTCCACCTCGCCCTCATCGAAGGCGCCCGTCCAGCAGGAGGCGAGGCCCGCGGCGTGGGCAGAGAGCATCAGGTACGTGCACGCGATGGTGGCATCCTCCACGGCGTAGAGGATCCCGCGCTCCCCGTACCGGGACATGGACCGGACGTAGTTGGCGCAGACAACGAGGACGAGGGGAGCTGCCGCGACGTGGGGCTGGGAGAGGGCGGCTTCGGCGAGCGCTTCCCGCACCTCCGGGTCCGTCACCGCCACCACGTCCCATGCCTCCAGGTTCCCGGCGCTGGGCGCTGTCGACGCGCAGGTAAGGAGCCACCGGATCCGGTCCTCCGGCACCGGGTCCGGGGTGAACTCCCGGACCGAGGACCGGGACCGGAGGAACTCCCGGAACTCAGAGGAGTCCATGCCCGGTGAGCACCTGCCAGGCGTTCTGGGCGGGAGTGGTCACGGCCGAGATGGCCTCGCTCACCTTCAGGCCGGCAGGGCCGAACTGGTTGGACTCAACGAGGCTGATGGCCTCGGAGAGGTGCCCGATGGCCTTCTGGAACTCGGGCTGCTCCGTGGACCGGCGGGCAAACTCGATCTCGGCCCGCACGCCGTCCATGAGCGCGAGCAGGATCCGTTTCCCGCCCGCCTGCTGTTCCCCCTTCAGTTCCGCCAGCACCATCAGCAGCTGCGAGACGAGGATCAGCTCCGACTTCGCCCGCTCGCTGAACTGGTAGCTCTTCACCGCGGTCTTCTTCTCCATACTCATCACTCACGGCACGGGATGAAAAAAGATACGGATGCAGAGGGAGGGGATTATTTCTTGGCCTTCTGCTTGGCACCCATCATGGAGACCTTGGAGCGCCGGATCCGGCGGCGGAGGCGCGTGTCCTTCATCTCGCCCCGGCCACCACGGCCGCCACGGCCCCGGGGGGGGCGGCGCGGGCCGCGCCCCTGCTGCTCGTCCTCGGATCTGCGGGAGAACTTCTTGATGGTAGAGCTTGGCTTGAACCGCTGGTTGGGCCCCGGCTTCTTGACCTCGGCGTCCTTCTGGGGCACGAGCCGGATCTGGCCCTTGACCCCCTTCACCTGCATCCAGTTCGTGGTCCCTGTCTTGCCCATGGGAAAACTCCCTTTATAGGTACCTGACAGGAGGGATAAAGATATTCCTCCGGGGGATCCCTCTGTTTCTCGGTATCCACCCGCGGCTTGTCTCTTGGGGATGAGGACGGGAGGGGGCTTTCGCCCCCTCCCGGAACCCACCCCCGATGAGGAGAGGACGTTCAGGTTGGTTACCCGGTCAGGTTGGTTCCCCGGTTATCCCGCACCTGGAGTGCATTGCCGGAAAACGATGGAAGTGGCTATCCTCACGGGGGTGGGACCGGGAGGGGGGCCTGCCCCCCTCCCGTCACGAATCCCCGGGAACGATAGAGCCTGTTATGGGGCTATTTCACTACCTTCTCTAGCCCGCGTTTCAGCGCCTCGGAGACCAGCTTCCCGTCCACCCGGCCCCGGACCTCGGCCATCACGACCCCCATCAGGGGGCCCAGGGCCGCTTTCCCCCGCTCCCGGACAAAGGTCTCCCGGTCTTTCAGCACCCGGGCCACGATGGCGTCCAGCTCGGCGGGGGAGAGGGTGGCGGTGAGGGAGCCCAGCACCTCGGCTTCCGGCTTCCCTGCGGCGAGAGCGGCCAGCAGGTCAGGCACAGCCTCCTTGGCGGCTTTCCCTGTGGAGACCGCCTGGAGGACCGAAAGGTACTGGCTGTCCGTGAGCCGGGACAGGTCCGTGCCCTTCCGGGCCATTTCCACCGGCGTTGCGATCAGGGCACGGTGGGCCAGGCGGGGGTTCACGCCTTCGGCCACCGCCCGCTCGAAGAGGGGGAGCCGCTCCGAAAACGCGATCTGGCGGGCCACCGCCGTATCGAGGCCGTACTCCTTCACGAACCGGCCGGCCCGGTCGGAGAGGAGCTCGGGGACCGGGACCCGGTCCCAGGCTCCCTCGTCCAGCGTCACCGGCAGCACGTCGGTCTCCGGGTACATCCGGGCCGCGCCGGGGAGGGGCCGCATGTAGGCGGTGGATCCTTCAGGCAGCATCCGCCGCGTCTCCTCGGGCACACCCTCCAGGGCCATGGCCGCCCGGCGGATCACCTGCTGCGCCGCGCAGCCGGCCTGCTCCGGTGTCCCGGCCACGATCACCACGCAGTCGCCGGTCCCTGCCCCTGTGTGAGCCCGGAGCGTCTCCACCTCGCCCGCGGTGATGCCGTAGGCCGGGAGCTCGTCCGTGTGGAAGATCCCGCCGACCCCGCACCGCTTTGCGTAGTCAGCCATCTCGCTCCCCAGACGCCGGCCAGGCTGGATCTCCCGGCCGACAAGACCCGCAAAGCCCCGGAGCACCACGGCCAGGACGCAGGAAGCCTTCGAGAGGATCCGGGAACCGCTCCGGGCAGAGAGGGAGGTCACGTCCTGCGGCTGGCGCTCCACCGAGGCCCCCCGGCCCCTGAGATCGTCCCGGATCGCGAGGAGCGACTGCTGGCGCCGGACCTCCCGGCGCACCACCTCGGCGATCAGGTCCAGTTCCTGCACCCCCTTGATCTCCACCCGGGCACCGCCGGCAATGGAGATGTTCACGTCCTGGCGGATGGTCCCGAGACCCCGCTTCACCCGCCCCGTGGAGCGGAGCACCATGCCGATGTACTCGGCGGTGGCCTGGACCGCTTCGGGTGTGTGCATGTCCGGTGCCGTTGTGATCTCGACGAGCGGGATCCCCAGCCGGTCCAGGGAGAAGACCCCCTCCTCCACCCGCTGGGCCGCGTCCTCCTCCAGGCAGATCGTATCGATCCCGGTGCCGTCCGGGAGCCGGCCGGCGAGCGCCACAAGCGCCGTGCGCTGGAACCCGCAGGTGTTGGAACCGTCGATGACCAGCTTGCGCATCGGGTGTACCTGCCGGACCGGGTTCATCCCCAGGATCCTGGCCACGGACAGGGCGATCTCCAGCGCCTCGGGGTTCAGGGGCTGGGGCGGCTCCTCGTCGTCCTCGACAAGGCAGGTGGTGTCGTAGGTGTAGTAGGTGAACCGGCGGACGTGCTTGAGCTCCTCGAGGGCGGCGCGGTCGATCTCCCCCATCTCGCTCTCCGTGGCCCTAAGGAACCGGGTGAACCCGCCGGAGTGCTCCTTGGTGTCCCGGAGCAGCGTGGGGCACCGGCAGAAGAGCTTCCGTTCCGTGTCCAGCTGCTGGTGGATCTCGATCCCGGCCGTGAGGGAGGGGACGTCAGGGTCCATGGAGACTCCTCGGCCGGATCTCGCCCCGGAGGTTCTCCCGCATGAGCGCCGCCACCGCGTCGTGGTCCCGGGCCTGGGGGAGGACCCACATCAGCTTTACGAGCGCCACCTCGGGGAGCAGGTCCTCTCCCTCGATGACGCCTGCGGCCAGGAGATCGCGGCCGGTGTCGTAGACCCGGTCGCAGACCCGCCCGTGCAGGCACTGGGAGGTCATCACCACCTCGGTGCCCCCGTCGATCAGCCCCTTCACGGCCCCGACGCACTCTGACGAGACATGGCCCAGGCCGGTGCCGGCCAGGACCAGGCCCCGGTAGCCGGAAAAGGCCCGGATCACATCGGGCCTGAGGCCGGGATGGAAGGTGAGGAGGCCGCAGTGCTCCTCCAGCGCGTCGCGGAGCCGGAGCGGTGCAGCACCCCTCCGGGCGGCGTCGGGGGTGAGGTCCACCTGCAGCGAGGGGTATTTCACCGTGCCGAGAGGCGGGCCACCGAGCGTCTGGAACGCGTCCCTCCGGGACGTGTGCATCTTCCTTACCCGGGTGGCGCGGTGGATGGCGCAGCGGTCGTCGCTGGTCCCCCCATGCATCACCACGGCCACCTCCCCCAGCGGGGAGACGGCAGCTGCCGCGCTGCAGAGGGCGTTCATGGCATTGTCGCTGCTCGGCCGGTCAGCGGACCGCTGCGCCCCGACGAAGATGACCGGTACCGGGGTCTCCACCATGAAGGAGACCGCGGCCGCCGAGTAGGCCATGGTGTCGGTGCCGTGGGTGACGATGACCCCCTGCACCCCTTTCCCGATCTCCCGGTACACAGCCCGAGCCAGGTCCTGCCAGAGGGACGGCGTCATGTTCTCCGAAAGGATCGAGGCAATCTGGGTGGTGCGGTACCGGGCCACGGTGCGGAGCTGCGGGATGGCCCGGAGGATGTCCTCGGCCGAGAACTGGCTGGTGACGGCACCGGTGCGGTAATCGATCCGGCTCGCGATGGTCCCGCCCGTGGAGATGATGGAGAGCTCCGGGAGGTTCGGGTCCTGGGTTACGGCACCACAGGGGGGGGCAGCGGCAGGGGCACGGGCAAGGAAGGTGCACTCGCCGGCCGGCACCCCCAGGTTGTAGCCGCTGTCCAGCTTGAGGACGGCCATCCCGTCCCGGTCGGTGATGTAGGTGGCATCGCGTGCGCCGGAAGATCCCTGCCAGCGCACCCGGTCGCCGGGCCGGAGCCCGGCCGTCATGCCACCAGCTCCCGGGCGTCGGCCAGGAGCCGGGAGAGCGCCTCCTGGATGGCCTTCTCCTGGGAGAGCACCCACGCCGAGTCCTGGCGGTGGACCCTCCTCCGCTCCCGGAGGGCCTGGGCGATGGCCTCGGGGGCAGGTCCCCCGGGTGCGTTCCGCATGGTGATGGCCGTGGTGACGTCCAGGGCGACAGCCACCTCGTCCGCGGTGACACCCCGCTGGAGGAGCGAGATGCCCGCCACCTCCTGGGCGGCCGCCTCCAGGACCCGGAGGTCCAGGCTCCCCCTCCGGACCGCCCTCCCGACGATGGTGTGGGCGGTCCGGAAG
>JAJRDA010000099.1 GCA_028678665.1 Methanomicrobiales archaeon
CACGCCACCCGGGGCATCGTGGACCTGGAGACGGCCGCCCCCGGTGCCGTGGGAGGTGGCCGAAGGATCGGCGGGAAACGGGTGCCGGTCTCCACCGCTGAGCCGGACGGGACCGTGATCGTCTGCCATGGCACCCTCGCGGGCACAGGGGTCCTGCGGGAGGGGCAGCTCCGGGTCCGGGAGCTCCGGCCTGTTGCCACCCACACCCCGCCCGATCCCGGCTGGGAGGTGGCCGTGGACCGGAACCGGTACCACCTGAAGAACCTGGAGCGGCACGCCGTCCGGGCCATCCGGCAGCACCTGCACGACCGCCCCTGCGTGAACGTCTCCTTCTCCGGGGGCAAGGACAGCACCGCGGTCCTCCACCTGGCCCGGAAGGCGGGGGTTACCGAGGCCTTCTTCCTGGACACGGGAATCGAGTTTCCCGAGACGGTCGCCTTCGTGGAGGCGCAGGGGGTGCCGGTGATCCGGAAGGCCGGAGACTTCTGGGCAGGCGTCGCGAAAGCGGGCCCGCCTGCCAAGGACCACCGCTGGTGCTGCAAGATGCTGAAGCTCCACCCCCTGAAGATCCACCTGGCCTCCACCGGCCCCTGCATCACGATCCAGGGGAACCGGTGGTACGAGTCCTGGAACCGGGCGGACCTGGACCTTGCGAGCCAGAACCCTGCGAACCCCCTGCAGGTGAACCTCTCCCCCATCCGGCACTGGCGGGCGCTGGAGGTCTTCCTGTACCTCTGGTGGCGGGAGCTCCCGGTGAACCCCCTCTATGCACAGGGGATCGAGCGGATCGGCTGCTACCTCTGCCCCGCCATGCTGGAGTCGGAGCACGAGGCCCTCCGGGGGATGCACCCGGATCTCGCCGCCCGGTGGGACGCGTTCCTGGAGCGGTGGGCAGCGGAGAAGGGGCTCCCGCCGGAGTATGCCGGGTGGGGGCTCTGGCGGTGGAAGGACCTGCCTCCCAAGATGCGGGAACTCGCGAAACTCCACGGCGTGGACCTGGCGCCCCGGCCTCCGCAGAGAGCCATTCCCGAAACACCCCTGACGGTGCTGAGGGCGGAGGGGGACCTCCGGGGCGATTTCCCGCTGATCGCGGACCTGGTCCACCTGGACAGCGCCGACACCTCAGTCTGCCCGGAACCGGTGCTCCAGGCACTCTCGGACTTCGAGCACCACTCCCGGGCCAACGTGGGCCGGGGCATCCACCGGCTCACCCAGGTGGCATCCCAGCGGTTCTGGCAGGCCCGGAAGGACCTGGCAGCCTTCCTCGGGGCCCGGGAAGGAATGGTGGTCTTCACCCGGGATTCCTTCGATGCCCTCGTGATGGTGGCGAGAGGGGTTGACTGGCAGCCGGGTGACCGGATCGTGACCACGCTTCTCGAGCCGGATCTCCACCTGGGCCTCTGGGAGGCGCTCCGGGCCCGGGGCGTCGATGTCACCGTCGTCCCCCCCACCGACGGACTCACCATCGATCCGGCAGCGGTGGCAGCGGCCATTACCCCCGGGACCCGTCTCGTTGCCGCCGGTATGGTCTCAGGGGCAACCGGCACCATCCTCCCGGTGAGGGAGATGGCCGGTGCCTGCCGCGATGCGGGAGCCCGCCTGCTGCTGGATGCCAGCCACGCAGCCGTGCGGATGCCGATCCACGTGGCGACGCTGGGGTGCGACTACCTGGCCCTGGACGGCCACCGGATGCTGGGCCCCACGGGCACCGGTGCGCTCTGGATGCGCGACGCGGACCTGGAACCCCGGATGGTGGGCGGTGGCATGGTGGAGAAGGTCACCGTTGCGGGCTACCGGGCGGTGGAGGGGCCGGAACGGTATGAGGCCGGGACTCCCAATATCGCTGGCGCCATCGCCCTTGGGGTGGCGGCGCAGTACCTGGAGAAGGCCGGGAGGGAGGGGATACAGGTCCGTGACAGGGCCCTTGCCGATGCCCTGGCTGTTGGGCTCCGGGAGCTCCCTGGCGTACGGGTCCACTCCCCGCAGGATCCGGCCGCGAGGACCGGGATCATCTCCTTCACGGTGGAGGGGCTGGACCCTGCAGACGTGGCCCGGTACCTGGACGAGACCGCGGATGTGCTGGTCGGTGCCGGGGACCACGGGTACGGGCGGCTGATGGCGCACCTGGGCCTTCCCTCCGGTACCGTGCGGGCGAGCACGGGGCCCTACACTTACCCCCATGATATCGAGGTCTTCCTGGCATCCCTTGCGGAGATGCTGAGGGGGTAGCTCTTTTCGCGGAGGAAGCGGGACAGGCTCCTGTCCCAAACCCCATGAGACTGGGAAGGGCATGTGAGAGGGTGATTGTACCGGGACGCTCTCGGGGGCTCACCGCCCCCGCCGCGACCCTTGCGGTGTTCTCTCATCGAAGCGTGTCGGTGACATCCATTGGTGTGTTACTACCGGGACGCTCTCGGGGGCTCGCCGCCCCCGCCGCGTGGGCACCCCCCCCGCCGGTTTTCCCCGGACATTACTTCCCCACCTCGCATTCACCGAACGACTGGCTATCCTCACTGGGGGGTGGGACCGGGAGGGGGCCTGCCCCCTCCCGTCACATGCTCACTTCAGGGACGGTTGCCCTGGGGAAGATGGAAATGTGCAGGCAGGATCCCGCAAGAAAAAGGATAAGGTAGTGGGGTGCTACTGCGCCACCAGCGTCAGGGTATAGGTATCTTCGCTCCCGGTCACGTTCATCCAGGGCTGCATGTAGATAGCGCGGAAGGTAAACGTCCCCGCACCCTGCGGCTGCAGCGTCCATGTGTGGGTGCCGCCGGACCCCACCATGCCCGCCGGGACTTTATCCGGGATGTACTGATCGCTGATGATCGAGAGGCCGTCTGTAACATTCACCTGCCAGCTGTACCCGGTGGTCGGGTTCTCTTTCAGCCGGATGGTCACCGTGCTGTCCTTTGCCAGGGAAACGGTCTGCCCGTTATTGGCCTCATCGTAGATGGCGGGTGAGGAGGTGCAGCCGGTCATGAGCAGGCCTGCGACCAGGAAGCCCACTGCCAGGAGGCCGGTGAGAGTATGTGTCGATTGCATGGACGGAATTCGGCAGGGGAGACCATAAGGGAATCGTTGACTCCGAAGTGATTTGAAGTTACCGGAACGTATTCAGCCGGAAGAAAGTCACTACCACGGATTGGCGGTGAGGGGACCGCAGAGGCCGCGGGGAGCACAGAAGTGATGGGAAGAGGATGCATCACACCGGCGGCCGGGGATGGACTGCGGCAGGAATACCGCCGGCCAGGATTACTCGTCGATGGTCCCGTCAGCCAGTTCCGTGAGGGCACACTCCTCACAGAGGAACCCCTGGGCCTGCCATTCCCCGTCGGTGTATTCCTCCACAGTCTCAAGGCCGCAGAAGCCGCAGATCCGTATTCTTCTCTCCCGGACTCCTTTCCTGCTCACCATTTCCATTCACCCCATCACCATCTGCACGACTGTCGGGTACTTCCGGATCAGGGAATAGACGATGGCCCGCCCCATCCAGAGCTTCCCGTCACGGAGCTGCCGCAGGGACCCGATCTCCCCCAGGATCTTCAGCGCCTCCACCGCCGCGGGATCGGTGAGGAGGCAGCTGTCCTTCACGTCCGGGTTGAAATGGAAGAGGAGGGGGAGCCTGAGGCGGCGGTGGAGCGGCCCCGGCAGCTTCTCCCCCATCTGCAGCAGGATGTCCCGGCGGAACCGGTACTCCTTCCCTTCCTTCGTGACGGACGCGGGGGTCTCCTCCCGCAGGAGCTCGGCGAGGGTTTTTCTTATCTCCACGATCCCCTGGTTGATCCGGCCCATTTCGAGGGACATCCAGCGGGAGAGGACCGGCTCATCGGTGATGCGCGGGCGGGGGTCCATGCGGCATTTCCCTGAACAAGGAGACCATCTCCCCCGCAGGAGAGATGAAGGTTCCTTTTTTTAACCGCGGGGGTCGCGAGTGCAGGGTCAGGCGCCACTTTCTCCCCGCGCACCACGGGTCTATATCCCGCAGGGGCCGACCCCTCCTCCCATGGGACCGGGCAAGGCTGAGTACCTCAGGCAGCTCACCGCCACCCTCCCCATGTTCTCGATGGAGGTGGGACGGGAGATGGAGGGTTCCACCCCGCCGTCGATCTTCATCGGGGCCTGGAACTACCCGGCGGTGGATGCCGGTCCCATGATGGCACCGGTCCACGGGGATACCCGCGTGATGGACACCCCGGAGGAGTGGATCCCGGGGAGAAAAACGCAGGAGGAGATCATCGGGTACCGGATGGGCCTGGTCCGGGGAAAGCGCCGGGTCCGGGTAAACGACCGGGATTCCCGGTACGCCAGCCTCCTGCGGGAGATTGCCCTCTCAGAGGGATCGGTGGAGAGCGAGGCCGCCTTTGCGCATATCCCGCAGGGGTGTTCCTTCTCAGAGGACCATGCCCCGTTCGGCCCCAGCGCACCGGTGGAGCGGTTTGAGATCGGGAACGTGAGGTGGAACCGGGACCTGGAGCGGGCTTTCCATGATACGGATCTCAGCGCCACCGGCGCGATGGTCGATCTTCACAGGAGAGGCATCCCGTTCTCGTCCATCCAGAAAGCCCTCTCCGCGGGAGCCCTGGGAACCGGCCCGCACCGCCGCCTGGTTCCCACCCGCTGGTCCATCACCGCCTGCGATTCGGCCCTCGGGGATCACCTGCTGGGCCGTGTCCGTCAGCACCCCCTCCTGGACACGGTCCGGGTCCACGAGTTCTCCAGCCTCCACAACACCTACGCCGTGATCCTGCTCCCCACCTCCTGGCAGTACGAGTGGATGGAGGCCTTCCTGCACGTGATGGGGAGGGAAGAACTCCTCTTTGCCGACCACGAAGGGTTCCGACGGAAGAAGGAGTACTCATCCGTCGGGGGCTGCTTCTATTCCTGCCGGATGGCGGTGCTGGAAGCTCTCGCGCGGGAAGGGAGGCAGGCGGGGGCAATCATCCTCCGGGAGGCGTACCAGGGGTATGTCCCGCTGGGTGTCTTCAATGTGCGGGAAAATGTGCGACAGGCGATGCTCCGGCCCGGGCAGGAGTTCGAGGACCTGGAAGCTGCGCTCGCTGCCCTCGCCCCCCGCCTTGCGCTCCCCGTGGACCGGTTCCTCTCGGAGAGTACGCTCCTTGCTGACCTGCACCGGGGGACAGGCCAGAGGACACTCGGGGACTTCATCGGGCGGGCGGGATAATCCTGCGGGTTCCGGGTCCGGCTGCGGGGCCCCCGGAGGACCTTATCCCACGGATTTATCTTGAGGAACGGTCTTCTTTTCTCCGGGATCACGCATGGTGAAGGTTACCATCGACCGGGAGAACTGCACCAGCTGCGGCTCGTGCTGGGATCTCTGCCCGGAGTTCTTTGAGGAGAACCCCGCCGACCACTTCAGCCAGATCATTGAGGATTGCCGGAACGGCGGCAACCCTGCCGAGGGGGATGCACCGGAGGATGCCGTGGACTGTGTCCGGGACGCGGCGGATTCCTGCCCGGTAACCGTGATCACGGTTGGTGAGTAACCACCGTGATCACGGGTAACCACCGTGATCACGGCTGGCGGGCAGGCACGGTTCCCTTATCCCATTGTTTCCCCGATTGCCCGGTACACCGGGCAGGATTCCTTTATCGGGTGCGCCACCTCACCGGGACCGGGAGATCACGGTGCGCGTATCGATTTACCGGGACGGGTGCATCGTCTGCTCCGCGTGCTGGAACCTCTGCCCCGAGTTCTTTGAGCAGCACCCGGAGGACAGGAAGAGCCAGGTGGCGGAGGTCCACCGGATCCGGGGTGGCGCGGGGGAAGGGGAAGTGCCCGGGGAGATGGAATGCTGCCTCCGGGAAGCAGCCTGCTGCTGCCCGGTGCAGGTGATCGTCCTCACCGAGTGATCCTCGGAAAGCATCCGCCGGAACGGTCTCTCCCGGCTTCACTGGAGGGAGAGCATCCGTTCGATGGCAGCCCTCGCGCCGCGGGCTGTCTCTTCAGGTACCGTGATGCGGGGGCCCATGGTCTCCAGGGCCCTGATGACCATCGTGGGGGTGGTCTTCTTCATGTTGGCGCAGATCGCCTTCGGCGAGAGGGGGACACACCGTTTCCCGGGACAGAGCTTCCGCATCCGGTACAGGATTCCCACCTCTGTACCGATGACGAACGTTTCTTTCGGGCTTTCGCAGACATGGCGTACCATCCCTGACGTGGAGGAGACCTGGTCCGCGAGGTCGATCACGCCGGGCCGGCACTCAGGATGCACGATCACCTCTGCCCCGGGATACCGATCCTTTGCCTTCCGCACCTCCTCCGGCGTGATCCGGTCATGGACGATGCAGAAACCTTCCCAGGGGATGATCTCCTTCTCGGTGAACCGGGCCGTGTACAGCGCCAGGTTCCGGTCCGGGACAAAGATCACCCGGTCCTCCTCCAGGGACCGGACCACGCGGACGGCGTTTGCCGAGGTGCAGCAGATATCGGAGGCTGCCCTGACCTCCGCCGTGGTATTCACGTAGCAGACCACGGCGGCACCGGGATACCGCTCCCTGAGCACCTCCACCTCGCCCGCGGTGACCATCTGCGCCATGGGGCAGCAGGCATCACCCGCAGGGAGGAGGACGGTCTTCTCCGGCGAGAGGATCGCCGCGGTCTCGGCCATGAAGTCCACGCCACAGAAGATGATCACAGCTTCGTCCCGGGTGGCAGCCGCCCGTGCCAGCTCCAGGGAATCCCCCACCAGGTCCGCGAGATCCTGCACCTCCGGCACCTGGTAGTTGTGGGCCAGGATCACTGCATCCCTTTCCTCCTTCAGGGCCCGGATCCGCCCGGCCAGGTCCCCGTGTCCCTTCCTGCCCGTGATCCTTTTTGCC
>JAJRDA010000100.1 GCA_028678665.1 Methanomicrobiales archaeon
CGGGGTCTGCGTCCAGTCCTGTCCGTTCCACCTCCTGAAGTCCGAGCACCGGCACTACCAGATCGTGGTCGGGGGCAGGCGGGGGCGGCATCCGGTGCTGGGACGGCAGCTGATCCTCCTGGAGGACGAGGAGAAGGTGGTGGCGGCCGTGGAAAAGATCGTGCAGTGGGTGTACCGCCGGGCCTGGAGCGGGCGGCTCCTCTCGGACCAGCTGGATGACCTGCACTTCGACCGGTTCCGGGAGGAGATCGTGGGCGAGCTCAGCGCTGGTACAGGGATCTGAATCCCTCGTTCCCGTCGTCCGTGCATTCAATGGCGCTCCCGTCCCTGATGAGCGAGTTGAACATCATCGCCGCGTTCATCAGGGACTCGTCGGGGCTTGTCCCCCGCTTCACCTCTTTTAAGGCCTGCGTGATCGGCGACGGGATGACCCGCTTCCCCACCAGGACCCCGGCGCAATGACGGCAGTACTCGCAGTGGCTGTACACCGAAACCTCGCCGTCGGCGCACTGGACCGTCACCTGGCCTGTCTTCTCATTCCTCTGGAGCGCCAGCGTCTTCATGTCCGATCTCTCGTGGGGGTGCAACCGATATAGGGATGTCGATCCTCCCTTTCCCGCCCCATATTCCGCCGATCCACCCCTCTCGAAATGATTTATATAGGTGCCGATCCAATAATTTACACTCGCAGCAATCCGATTGTTGCGGCCGTGACAGCCCGTTCCGGACTGGTGCAGCCGTGACGGTCCTGCATGTGACTGGAGGATACCATTTATGGCAAGTGTGAAGCCCCATCTGAACCTGGCCGTCATCGGCCACATCGACCACGGGAAGTCAACGACCGTGGGCCGCCTCCTCTTCGAGACGGGAGCGGTACCGCAGCACGTGATTGACGGGTACCGCAAGGAGGCCGAGTCCAAGGGCAAGGGCTCTTTTGAGTTTGCCTGGGTCATGGACAACCTGAAGGAGGAGAGAGACCGCGGTATCACCATCGATATCGCCCACAAGCGGTTCGATACCGCGAAATTCTATTTCACCATCGTGGATTGCCCCGGGCACCGCGACTTTGTCAAGAACATGATCACCGGTGCGTCGCAGGCTGACGCCGCGGTGCTGGTGGTATCGGCTCCTGACGGCGTGCAGGAGCAGACGAAGGAGCACGTCTTCCTGGCCCGGACCCTGGGCATCCAGCAGCTGATCATCTTTGTGAACAAGATGGATTCGGTCAACTATGATCAGAAGAAGTTCGAGGCGGTCAAGGCCGACATCACGAATCTCCTGAAGATGGTGGCCTACAAGCCGGATGACATGCTCTTCATCCCGGCCAGCGCATTCCAGGGAGTGAACATCGCAAAGAAGAGCGACAAGACTCCCTGGTACAAGGGGCCAACACTCCTGGAAGCCCTCGACACCCTGAAGGAACCCGAGAAGCCCACGGCCCTCCCGCTGCGCCTCCCGATCCAGGACGTGTACAGCATCTCCGGCATCGGCACGGTGCCGGTAGGCCGGGTTGAGACGGGCATCATGAAGAAGGGCATGAATGTCATCTTCATGCCGGCCAATAAAACCGGTGAGATCAAGTCCATCGAGATGCACCACGAGGAGATTCCCCAGGCAGTGCCAGGCGACAACGTGGGCTTCAACGTCCGCGGGATCGCGAAGAACGATATCCGGCGCGGCGACGTGCTGGGGCCCGTGGAGTCCCCGCCTGCCGTGGCCGAAGAGTTCACGGCCCAGATCGTGGTCCTCTACCACCCCAGCGCCATCACCGTGGGCTACACCCCGGTCTTCCACTGCCACACCGCGCAGGTGGCCTGCACCATCACCGAGCTCAAGAAGAAGCTGGACCCCAAGACCGGCCAGGTGAAGGAGGAGAACCCCACCTTCCTGAAAACCGGCGATGCCGCCATCGTGGTCATCAAGCCGAGCCGGCCGATGGTCATCGAGCGGATCAAGGAGATCCCGCAGATGGGCCGGTTCGCCATCCGGGACATGGGATCGACCATCGCTGCCGGCATGTGCATTGACCTCGTGCAGAAGCAGCTGAGATAATCCCTACGCTCCGGTGACATCACATGCAGAAAGCCAGAATCCGCCTCTCGGGGACCGACTGTAAGAAGGTCGAAATGGTCTGTGACCGGATCCGGGAGATCGCCGAGCGGACCGGTGTGAACCTGGCAGGCCCCATCCCCCTGCCCACCCGGCGCCTGATCGTCCCGATACGGAAGAGCCCCGATGGCGAAGGGACTGCCACCTGGGACCGGTGGCAGATGCGCGTTCATAAAAGGCTCATCGATATCGACGCTGACGAACGCGCCCTCCGCCAGCTGATGCGGATTCAGGTGCCCAAGGATATCGGTATCGAGATCGTTCTGGAGAGCTGAAGCCCATGCGGCGGGCTGCCGCATTGATCCCGGCAGGGATCCGGCAGAAGCTCTCCTTTGAAGTCCTTTTCTTCGCCATCTTTGCCGTCGCCGTCGTCCTGCGGTTCGCGGTCCTTGATCTCAAGCTCTTCCACCATGACGAGGCCATCCATGCCTGGTTCTCGTTCCGGCTCCTCCACGACGGGATCTGGTCCTACGACCCCTCGTACCACGGTCCTGTCCTCTACTATGTGACGGCGGGGATGTTCTCGCTCTTCGGCGAAAGCGACCTCGTGGGCAGGCTCATACCCTCTCTCCTGGGGTGTCTCGTCATCCTGCTCCTCCTCCCGCTCCAGCGCCATGGATTCCTGGGCCGCAGGGAGACGCTGGTCGCAGCCCTCTTCCTGGCTCTCTCGCCGGACATGGTCTACTTCTCCCGGTTCCTCCGGCACGACATCTTCATGCTCTTTTTCACCATGCTGCTTGTCGTTGCCCTGTTCCTGTACCTGGATACCGGGAAGGGCAGCTATGCCATCCTCGCAGCCCTGGGGGCTGCCGGGGGGCTGTGCAGCAAGGAGGAGTTCCCCCTGATCCTGGCCATCTTTGGCCTGTACTTCGTGTACGCGATCTGGCAGGGGAAATTCCGGCTCCCAAAGGCCTGGAAGATCCATCTGGCGGGAGGTACGATAGCCGTGATCGGGATCATGGCCCTCTTCTATTCCTCGCTGGGGATGCATCCGGATATCCTCCTCACCGGCCCCATGAAGGCGCTGGAGCACTGGACCTCCATGCACGAGCAGTGCCGGCTCTGCGGCCCCCCTTACTTCTACATCCTGCTGCTCCTCCTCTACGAGCTACCCATCTTCCTCCTGGCCCTCTACGGGGCCGGCCAGTTCCTTGCGGGTGAATCTGGCCTGGGATACCGGCTGAAACGGATTGCGGACCGCATCCGGGGCCGGCGTGAGGAACCGGGTATGGAGCAGCTGGTCTCCCTGTCCCTCGCCCAGATGGGAGCAGGGATCAGGAACCTGAAACAGGAGGAGTTCACCCGGTTCTGCATCCTCTGGATGGTTTTTTCCATGGCAGCCTATGGATATATCGGGGAGAAGGTCCCCTGGCTGCTCATCCATCAGCTGCTCCCCATGGTCTTTGTGGCCGTCTATCGCATGACTGACAGGAAAGCCCTCATCGCAGTGATCTCCACGATCTTTCTTGTTCTCTGTACCTGGCACGTGGCCTTTATCCCGGTGGATGTGAACGAGCCCATCGTGCAGGTCCAGAACTCAGAGCAGATGCGGGAGGTGATGGCCCAGATGCAGCAGGCAGACCGGGTGGCCATTTCATCCAAGAACTACTGGCCCCTGCCCTGGTATTTCCGCGGAGATGCGGGGAAGAACATCAGCTACTTCAGCCGGAGGGTGGATGAGGATATCCTGTACCGGGAACCCTACGATATGGTCATCGCGTACGATGTCGAGTCGTACACCTCGCTCCCCGGCTACGACAAGCGCACGTACCGCCTGAACTACTGGTTCAGCTGGTACGATATCGAGCAGTCGGACAATCAGTTCCGGGTGCTGGAATACTATATCCTTCGGGACGGCAAGGTCGGGTCCATGAACCTGGACATCTTCACGCGGGTGAATGCATCTGAAGAATTGCCCACCCTTGTTCCCGAGGGATTGCAGGGGAACAACAGCTCCGCATACACTCACGAGGGGACCTGACGATTTCCCCACCTGACGGGGAAGAGGACGTACCCCTGCTGCTTCCCTCCTCACCCCATCGCCTGACCTGACGACTGGTGGGACACTCCAGGGGGGGGAACATTCGCGGTCCACACCGCGGCGTTGGGCGCCCCCCCCTCTGAGGATAGGTGACGTCCTGGTTTGTGCAGGATCTTTGCACCAGGATGGCTCCCTGCCATGGGGCGGGGAGAGAGCCCGCCTCCTCCCGGTCCCTCCCCCGTAACGAGAGGAGGATCCATTCTGAGTCGGGGTTGCAGGTAGTGGATTTCTCAGAAACCGAGGATCATCCCTCTTCCCCGGGGGATGCCCACTTGGCGGGGCGGAGCCCCCGAGAGCGTACCAGCAGAATGCATCATATGGCCGGAGACCCTTCATGGAACGCTGACCAGAATCAACCGGGGCGTCGTGGCGGGGGAGGGGAAGCCCATCCGTGAGCATCCGCTGCTGGTTATTCCTGTCCAGAAATGAGAGGGAAGGACCCCCGGGATTTACCCCAGTTCGTCCCAGGTGCGATACTTCTTCCAGTAATAGACTCCTCCCACTCCAGCCGCAATGATGAAGATAATACCTATGGGGAGGAGGAGACCGCCGAAGTTGAAGTTGAGGGAGAACCCGCTGTCCAGCTCCTTCTTCAGGTCCAGGGAGAGGTTCCAGGCCTCCTGAGCCCGGGTTCCGGCATCGACAGCCTTGGCACGGGCAGAGGCATAGGAGCCGGCGGCCTGGTCATCCTTGGCGCTGGAGAGGGTGGTGATGGCGGTGTCACGCTTCTGGGTGATCGGGACCAGCCTGGGATCCGAGAGCTTCAGGGACCGGTTCACGGTGAACTCGTTGTAGAGGCCGATGACGCTGTCAATCGATTGCTGGGTCTGGTCAATGGACTGCTGCGACCAGGCCCGGTCAAGGGCAGTATTGGCCTCGTTGATGTTGGTCATGGCAGTATTCAGGTACCCTATCACATCCCCTCCGGATGCACTGCGGGCACTGGAGACGGCATTGAACGCAGCAGTGTAGTAGGTCTGCGCGTCCCCGACGCCGATACCGGCCGAGGACCTTTGATCGATGCTCGTCTTCAGGGCGGCCAGGTTCCCTTCCATGGCAGCAATCTGTGCATCGAGTTCGGCCGTGTTGTATACCGTCACGGTTTTCAGCACCTCGGTTCCCACGACTTCATCATCCACGTCCAGCTGCCGGGCCCGGAAGACTATCAGCTGCCCCGAAGCGGACTCTGGCACCACTCCATCGAGGGTTACCTTCACCGCGACACTCTGGTCCTCGTAGGAAAGCAGCCACCCGTCAAGTCTGAGATACTGCCCGCCCGAGGCAGTGATGGGAGGGTACCTGTCGTCAAGCCCGATGGCATACTCCCAGTGCACGGTGGGCCTGTCCAGCTGGGTGTAGAACTCAAGGTATTCGTCCTCATCGAAACCAGTTCCCACCTCTACGGTTCCCTGCACCGCGACTGCATCCCCCACCTGCAGGTCTCCTGTCGGATTGACCTCCAGGTTTGACACTTTCAATGCTGATCCCGCCTGGATCGCGCACACGGCAATGACCAGGAAGACGAAAAATACCTTTGTTCCTTTCATCCCCACTCCCTCACTCGAACAGCGGCTCGATATCATCGTCAAAGAGAGCCACTTTCTTCTCCTTTGCCTTGATGGCATCCTCCTTGGTCTCCTTCGCGATCTCAAGGAGTTCCCGGATCCGGGGAGCATTGCCCACGGTGGCCAGCACCACCACCGCGGCGATGTAGTTGGAGTCCACCGGGTAATCTCCCCCCCGGACCTCGATGCCGGCAATGTTCTCCTCCACCCAGGACTTGGCCTTCTCGACGCCCTTCCGGTCCATCTCCTCGGGGGGACCGGCGATGAGCACGAGGGCCCTCTCGGCCGAGGAGTAGTCGCAGGGAAGGGTAAGCCGGCCCAGCATGGCCCTCCTCACGAGTGCGATGATCTTTGCCGACTTGTCCTCCCCGAGGAGCACCTGCTCGGTGGCCTGCTTCTTCTTCAGGGAGTCCCGCAGCGAGCCGAAGACCCCTTTCTTCTGCTTGGTCCGCTGGCTCACCACCTCGGTGATGGCGTACCCGACGCTGGAGATCCCACCCCCCCGGAGGGTATTGATGATCTCGCTCGAGTCCACCACCATCTCCCCGACCCCCATCTTGGTGACCTCCCCTGCCCGGAACATGACCCCGAAACGGCGGACCATCTCGTCGTTGAGGCGCTGGTACGCGGACTTGATGGACTCCCCCTCGTTCTTCCAGGCGGAGTTGTCAAAGAGGAAGGTGTTATCCACCTCGTTCACCATGGTGGAGAGGCTCCGGGCAGCGTTGTAGGAATAGAGCCGCCCCTCCTCCGGCGCCGGGAGGATGCCGAGCGCGTAGACGGGTTCCCGGTAGATGCGCTTCAGGTGCCGGGCCAGTACAGGCGTGCCGCCGGAGCCGGTACCCCCACCCAGGCCTGCCACGATGACGAAGGCATCGATGTCATGGGTGCCCCGCTGGTCGATGGCGTTGATGATGCTGTCTATCTCGTCTGCGGTGACCTTGGCGCCGGTGACGTTGTCGGTACCCACCCCGTGTCCCTTCACCACGGTCTGCCCTATCAGGATCCTGTCCTTAAGACTGATATTGTGGAGGCCCATGAGATCGGTCCGGGCGGTATTCACGGCAATCGCCCGGAAGCTCTGGACAGGGAAGCGCTTATCCTGCTCAATAAACATATCGCAGA
>JAJRDA010000101.1 GCA_028678665.1 Methanomicrobiales archaeon
CTGCGCCCGGTGCGGGAGCTGCTGCATGTACCTGGGCGACTACCTGGTGATCGAACGGGAGACCGCTCCCTTCGAGTTTGCCTGCTGCGCCGTCTCGACCGGGACAGAATTCACGGCCCGGATCGATGAGGACAAGCGGGCCCTCTTCCGGGACCGGCGTTTCACAGAAGCGCACCCCCATGCCTGCCCCTTCCTCCGGCCAGACGGGCCCGCGGTAATCTGCACCATCCATGAGACCCGACCGGTGCAGTGCAGGGCCTACCGGTGCGTGATCCTGCGGATCGCAAACAGGGAGGGCAGGGAGATCGGGAAGGTGCACGGCACCTTTGGCCTCTTTTCCGATGACCCGGGGCTCCGGGCTGCATGGGACCAGGCGGTGCGGGCCATCATCCTCACGTCGCCCGATGCAGAGGAGCAGCTGCAGCGGTTCCTGGAGGAGAAAGGGTTCCGCGTCTTTTGAGGAAGGGAAGCGGTATCCCCGTCTTCCCGCAGCCATTGGTTACGATCCTTTCTCCCCGAGGAGCACGGGTCTCATCCGGTCGATGGTGGAGACCATCAGGGCGGTGACCAGGGATTCGATCAATGCCGCGGCCATGTTCACGACGGCGACGAGGGTGAGCCCGGCCAGCAGCGAGAAGGCCGTCTGCGTGACCCCCTGGATGCCGGAGACCAGGATGATGCCGATCATGGCGGCATTGCCTGCGGCGAGGGCAACAAACGTCGCGATCCCTGCCCGGACTCCCGGTGTTGCGTCCGTGCGGCGCAGCCCGGAGAAGATCAGGGCTGCCACGGTCACCTCAACGAGACTCACGAGCGTGTTGGCCCCGATCAGCCCCCAGCCGCCGTGGCCGGTCGCCGCGGAGAGGACGTTCACGAGAAAGACGATCACGCACCCGGTGACCGGTCCCGCCAGGATCCCCACGAGGGGGGTCAGGTTCAGGTGGACCCCGCCAAAGAGGGGCAGTTCGACCTGGAAGACGGCGAACGCGGCAGCGGTGCAGAGGGCGGCTGTCGTGATCTGCCTGCTCGACAGCCGGCCTGCCGTCCTGAGCCGGTAGAGGCAGGCGCCCAGCAGGATCATGGCCACCGCCCACCAGAGCAGCACGAAGGGGAGGGAGAATGCACCATCCTGGAGATGGATATGGGCCATGGCTCACGCCCTCCCCCGGTGTCGCTGGGGAATCCCCGTCCCTGTCACACGGCGAGAGAGGTACAACATGTTGGGATCACTCCAACTTTTTCCTGCCTTCAGGTTCTTCTGCCGGTGCGCAGCGGCATGACCGGGCCACCTCTTCCAGCGTGAGGGGCCGGTCGCCGGGATCGATCCCCCACGCCCCGCAGAGATCCCGGTAGAACCGGACGAAGGACGGCTCCCGGAGCCCCGCGTCGTGGAGGAGCGGCGCATCGTAGAAGATCGCCCCCGGGTCGCCCTCCGCGGTGATGGAGCCGTTCTTCACCAGGCAGACCCGGTCGGCAAGGCGCGCCGCCAGGTCCAGGTCGTGGGTGGCGAGAACCACACTGATCCCCCGCCTGTCCCGCAGGTCGCGGATGATCTGCTCGACGGCCGCGCTGTGGACAGGGTCCAGGTCCGACGTGGGCTCATCGAAGGCGACGATCCGGGGGTTCATGGCCAGGATCCCGGCAATCGCCACGAGCCTCTTTTCGCCGCCGCTCAGGTAAGCGGGCATCTTCCCCTCCAGGTTCCCTGCACCGACCGCTGCCAGGGCTTCCCTGGCAGCCGCGGCCGCCTGTTCCGGATCCAGGCCCAGGTTCACCGGCCCGAACATCACATCGTCCAGCACGGTGGGGGCAAAGAGCTGGTCATCGGCCCGCTGGAAGACCACCCCCACCAGCCGCCAGAGCTCCTGCTCCCCGCCGGGACGTGCGTCCTTCCCGAGGACGGTGACCCGCCCTGAGGATGGCTGCAGGAGTCCGTTCAGGTGTTCGATGAGGGTCGATTTCCCGGCACCGTTCGGGCCGCAGAGCGCCACGATCTCCCCTTCATAGACACGGAAACACATGCCATGGATCCCTGGTGTGCCGTCGGGATAGACGTGGCTTGCACAGTCCACGTGGAGCAGTTCCCGCTGCTCCGGCCGCGGAGGTGGACAGGGGGGCAGGATCTCCGGGGCAGCGTGTTCCCTGCCGTTCATGGGACCGCCCCCGTGAGGGTGGCTGCAAGGAGCAGGACCGCGAACCCCCCGGCACTGATCAGGGCAATGCCATCGCGTGTGCATGGGGGGGGCAGGGCGGTTCCCACCCGGTACGACCCGTCGTAACCCCGGCTCTCCATGGCCTTCCCGATCCGTTCTGCCCGGTCAAGGGAGCGGAGAAAGACAAGAGCCCCCGCGTCGGCGAAGACCCGGGTCTGTCTTCCCGCGCTCGCGAGCAGGCTCCCCCCCGGGACCACAGGGACTTCTGCAGGGAACGGACCATGGCGAGCGTGACGAAGAGGAACCGGTAGGCGAGGAGGAGGATCTGGTCGGCAGGGTAGGGGAAGATGCGGGAGATGACCGCTGCCAGGTGGGTGGAGCGGGTGGTGGCAAGGAAGAGCAGGGTGGCCGAGAAGGAGGTGAGCGCCCGGAGGAGGAGCGTTGCAGCGAGCAGCAGGCCCCGGTCGGTGAGGACCAGGGTGACAGACCCGAACGGTACCGTGAGAAGCGGCGTTCCGGGTTCCCCCCATACGAGGAGCAGTACGAGCGAGAGGACCGCGAGGGCAGGGATCACGGACCAGGAGAGGATCTGCCGGGTCGGAAGACCTGCCGATCGGATCAGGAGGAGGGTCGTCAGGTACAGCACTGCCAGGAGGAGGGGAGAGGTGAGGACGGTGACGAGAACCACGACACCGGCCAGCAGGATCACCCGCGTCCATGGCGAGAGGAGGGACAGGAACGACCGGCCGTTCTCCCCGTACCAGGTGATCAGGTCCGGGTCCGGCAGGTGGCTGCCCGCCCATCCCCGGCTCATGGGGACCTCCGCTGGTCAGCGGGGGGCAACCACCCGTATGACACATCCCAGGACATCATTCCGGCTCCGGGCAGCAGCCGCTGTCGCGGGAGATCTCACCGCAGACGCCCATCACCGGGTGGCCCATGGAGGCACAGATCCGGTCCACCGCGTCCCGGGAGACATAGCCCTCAAAATGGGATGCCTCGCGGCATGCATCCTCAGGCGGAAAACCGAAGTGGGAGAGGAGCAGCTCCAGGATCCGGTGCCGGCGGAGCAGGAACCGGGCATACCGTCTCCCCTCCTCCGTCAGCTCCACCTCCCCGTAGGGCCGGTGGGAGAGGTAGCCCCGGGTACCGAGATCCGCGATGGTCTTCGTCACGGTGGAGGGGTCCACCCGGAACTCCCCCGACAGATCGCCCACCTTCGCACGGCCGCCCTTCCTGAAAAGAAAGACCAGGTACTGGATCTTCCGGGGCGGGAGCTCCAGCCCGTGGATCTCCTGCATGGATGGGGTATCAGGCCCCGGACAGATAAAAGTTGCCCCTTCTCCAACTTTTCCGGTACCGTTCCCGCCTGGGGGGAACGATAGGTATTCATGGGCCGGGGTGGATGGTACCGGGGGAGTGGCCCATGGACGATATCGAGAAGGGATTCGATCAGCTCCTCGACAAGGTGGAGGAGATGAACCGGAAGAGCACCCCGCTCTTGGCAGAGGTGAAGGCAAAGGCGGCAATGCTTCTCGAAAAGATGGGGAAGACCACCGTGCCGGTGGTGCAGCGGATCGGCATGACCATGGTGGACCGGGCCAAGCTGGACGGCAAGGGGGAGACGTACGATGCCCAGTACTATCCCCGGAAGATGATCGTCCTGGGCAAGGCCGAGCCGGCCCCTTACCGCCCCGACGATGCCAGCAAAAAGGTGACGGACCAGTTCTGTGTGCTCTCCGAGGAGGGGAAATTCTTCGAGATCATGTACAGCTCCAACGGGTTCCTGCTGGACTCGTACCTGAACCCTCTCGCGGCCGACCAGGTGCTGGACATCTACGGCCTGGAGATCATGTTCATGCTGTACCGGGCCATGAAAGACTACCTTGGGGACCAGCGGGATCTCGTCGAAGCCCTGGGCCGGGTACTGGACTATATCGCGGCCTAGAGGACTGTCACTTCCATCCGAAAAGGGGGACCATGGGCTTCAGCAGGTCCTCCTCGCTCGCCCCCGTTGCCGAGAGCATCACCGTGCGGGTGAACTTCCCGCCCGCCTCATTCTGAAAGGTGATGGCCGCCTTTGCCTCGCTGATCATGCGGGGCACCGCGATGGTAGCCGTCCCGTCGGGTTCCAGAGGGGGGATCTCGAATTCCAGGTCAAGGGGCACGAGCGCCAGGTGGATGGCGACGGCCTTCGCATTGCCCCGGTTGCGGATTACGATCCCTTTGGCATCGTCCTGCAGCCGGCAGGTGATATCCGGAAAGCCCCGGGTCTCCCGCATGATCTGCAGGGAGAAGACAAGGACGATGACAAATACGAGCAGGATGAGGGAATAGAAGAGCCCATCCGGGAAAATGAGTGCCACCGCCACGCAGACAAGGAGGCCTGCGACAAGGATCCATTTCTGGTTCTTATCCAATCCTGTCACCCCGGTAGGACGGAGAATATGGGCCCGGTGCGGTTCGAACGCACGACCTCCCGGTTATCAGCCGGGTGCACCACCAGGCTATGCTACGGGCCCTCGGGTGGTCACCCGGTATAATAGAGCACATGAGTTTTTATAGATTATGAATGAAGAATCAAAGGAAGAGAGTTCCCCGAAGGGAACGGGATTTCAGGGGCTTTTCGTATGGAACGGCGTTATATGCTGGGGAATGAGGCAATCGCCCACGCTGCCCTGGAGGCAGGGGCGGACCTCGTGGCCGGCTATCCCGGCACCCCCTCGTCAGAGGTGATCGATATCCTCCGGGTCCAGAAGGATCGGCAGCTGCACGTGGAATGGTCGGTGAACGAGAAGGTGGCCTTCGAGAATGCCCTGGCCGCCGCCTGGTGCGGGCAGCGTGCCATGGCCACCATGAAGCACGTGGGCCTGAACGTGGCCGCCGACCCGCTGATGACCTCCTCCTATACGGGCGTCACCGGCGGCTTTGTCATCATGGGCGCCGACGACCCCTTCGCCCACTCCTCCCAGAACGAGCAGGACAGCCGGTGCTACGCGAAGTTCGCCCAGGTCCCCTGCCTGGACCCGGCCTCCGCCCAGGAGGCCCACGACATGCTCATCGACGCCTTTGCCCTCTCCGAGTCCCTGGGGATTCCCGTCCTCTTCCGCCCCACCACCCGGATCTGCCATTCACGGTCCGACGTGGCCCTCGGCGAGGTGAGCGCTACGCACCGGAAGGGCGAGTTCCACCGGGACCCCCGGCAGTACGTGGTGATCCCGGCCCATACCCGGGTGCTCCACCGGAAGCTGAACGAGAAGCAGCCCCTGGTGGTGAAGGCCCTGGCCGACCGGGGCTACAACCGGGCCGAGATCCGGGGGAAGACCGCGGTGGTCGCGGGGGGGATTGCCGCCGCCTACGTGCAGGAGTACCTCCCCCCGGATGTCTCCCTCGTCACGATCGGTGCCTATCCGATCGACCGGGCATGGCTCCAGGATGTCGTGCGGAAACACTCCCGGGTGCTGGTCCTGGAGGAGCTGGACCCGATCATCGAGGAGGAGGTGCGGCAGGTGGCCGGGACGGTCGAAGTGAGTGGCAAGCTCACCGGTTCCGTGCCCCGGGAGGGGGAGTTCTCCCCCGCGGTGGTGGCCTCGATTCTCGCGAAGGAGGGGGTCATCCCGCAGGACGCCGTGCCGGTGCCCGGGGACATGGTACCGGACCTCCCGCCCCGGCCGCCCATCCTCTGCGCCGGCTGCATGCACCGGGCCACCTTCTATGCGATGAAGAGGGTCTTCCGGGACGGGATCTACCCGAGCGACATCGGGTGCTATACCCTGGGGCTCCAGCTCGGGGCGGTGGACACCACTATCTGCATGGGGGCATCCATCACGGTGGGAAGCGGGATCAGCCATGCCGGCGACCCGCGTGACGTGGTCTGCACCATCGGGGATTCCACCTTCCTGCATACCGGGATCCCGGGCCTCATGAACGCCGTGTACAACGGGGCCCGGATGACCGTCGTGATCCTGGACAACCGCATCACGGCCATGACCGGCCACCAGCCGAACCCGGGGAGCGGGGAGACGGCCATGGGGGAGCCGTCACCGCCCGTCTCCCTCGAGGCGATCTGCCGGGCCTGCGGGGTCTCCTTCGTGGAAACCATCTCCCCGTATGATCTCCCCACCATGCTCGACGTCATGAAGCAGGCAAAGGCCCGCGACGGGGTGAAGGTGATCATCGCCCGCCAGACCTGCGTGATCACGGCCCGGAAGATGGGGATACGGCGTGGGGTGTACACCGTTGATGCAGAGGTGTGCACCGGCTGCGAGACGTGTGTCAAGTTCGGCTGCCCGGCCATCGAATTCCGGGATGAGAAAGCGTCGATCACCAGCCTCTGCTCCGGGTGCGGGGTCTGCGCCCAGATCTGCCCGTCGGGGGCCATCGGCAAGGAGGTGAAGCGATGACAGAGACCTGCGATGTCCTGATCGTCGGCGTGGGTGGCCAGGGAGTGATCCTCGCCTCCAACGTGCTGGGCGAGGCATGCCTGGCAGAGGGGAGGCCGGTGAAGGCGGCCGAGACGCATGGCATGGCCCAGCGGGGCGGTTCTGTCGAGTGCC
>JAJRDA010000102.1 GCA_028678665.1 Methanomicrobiales archaeon
CAGATCTCCTATCTCCCTCATCCCATAGATAGCTGCCGGCGCTGCACCCGGTTGTGTTCTCCGCCTGTGTTGGGGAATCCGGGATTGCGGGGTCTTTCCCAGTGGAACGTTCTCGGGGGCTCCACCCCCGCCTCGCCCCCTTGGGATGAGTTGATGAGCGTTCCAAAGGGTGTTGTTTTTTGTGGTTCTTTCTACTGAGACGCTGTTCTGGGGCTCCGCCCCCGCCGCGTGGTCATCCCCCGGGAAGGATGGGAGGATCTTCGGTTGAACACCGACGTCACGGGACATCCTCACGGGGGAGGGGCCGGGAGGGGGCAGGTCCCCTCCCGCACCATGTGCCCGAACATGGCCGTGGCGGAGATCCGGTGGAAGCCGAAGATCCGATTCTCATGGAGGAGGGGGCACCCACTTGGCGGGCGTGACCGGGTAGATCCCACTACTGAAGTGTCCCGGTCAGCCGGCCACTGGGAAACCGTATGCTCCCGGACCGGGATCCTCCTCTTCTTCAGGAGGGTGGTTGCCCGCCGGTTCAATGGCTTCCGCTGGAGAGAGATTGCCTTGAGGAGACAACTTCAGAACGGAAAACCGCGACGGTGTGGTCTAAGAAAAAGTGTGGGGTTAGTGGCGCCGGAGCACCAGGAGTGCAACTGCACCGATACCGATGAGCGCGATCACTGCGCCGAAGCCGGGCTGCGGCTGGGCGGTAGTGGGCGGAACGGTGGTCGGAACAGTGGTTGCAATCGTGGTGACGGGCGCAACAGTGGTGCACACCGGGATCGTGATGCATGCCGCGGGGCTGGTGGCCGCGCAGTCAAGCACGTTGAAGGTGTGGGTCGCAGTCACGCTCGGCTGGATTGCCTCGGCCTTGACGATGTACTCGTCGGGCTTGAAGGTGGAGGCGTCCACGTCGAACGAGAACGTGTTGTAGGTGTCACCCTTGACAACCGTGACCGTGCCGGAGGCACCGCTGAACTCGCCGCTCTGGGTCTTCTCGGTCGGCTTGAACGAGGAGGACACGACATCGATCTGGATCTCGTCGCCCTCGGCGAGGTTGGTCGTACCGGTGATCGTGAAGGTGTCGCCGACGCACTTGTCGCCAAGGTCGCCGCAACCGGCACCGGCTCCGATGTTGATGAAGGGCTCCTCGATCATGACCGACAGCTTGGTGTAGGTGTCGTCAACGTTCGGGGAGTTGAGTGCATCAGTCAGCGCAGTGGCCGCATCGGGCGCCTGCAGACCGGTGATCCTGACATAGATACCGCCGCCTGATCCATACGTACCCCAGGTACTGGTGGTGGCGTTGAAGAACGCGGTACAGGTCGTGCCCGCAGCATCTGACCTAATGTCCTGGATGCCGTTCATCATCGGGTGCTGGACCACCATGAAGTACTGGCCTGCGGACAGGTCCTCGGTGTCACCGCGGTCGAGCTTGTATTCGTAGGTCGCGTCGGATTTGACGCTGGCCGAGTTGCTGCAGCTCCGGTAGTTCTTGCCGAAGATCCAGACGTACACATTCGTGGGCTTGCCTTCTGCAGTGCCCCGGATGTACAGGATGTCTCCCTTGGCAAGCGTGTTGGAGCTCGCGGCAGCGGTGACGAAGGGCTTCTTCAGGACCACGGACGCAGTCGTGTACGTGATGCCCGAGAGGTCGGCCTTGTTCCTGGCTTCCGCAACGGCATAGACCGTGTAGGTACCCGAGTCAAGGGTCTTGTTCAGGGCAGAAGTGTCCCACTTGAACGACCAGGTGTCATCGGTGTTGACCGATACCTTCTTGAAGGTCGCCTCGTTGCCTGTGACGGTAGCGAAGTAGGTATCGTCAATCCGCACACCATTGACCGCAAGGTTCGGGCCGGTCATGAAGAGGTAGACAAAGTCGCTGTCGGTGTTGGTACCGCTCAGCTTGATCGTCTCTCCCTGGTAGTAGGTACCCGTGCCCTCGTAGGTGGCAGTGATGGTTCCCTTCTCTACCGTGACATCGACCGTGTCGTACTTGGTGATGTCCGACTTATCGGCGACCTTGACGGTGTACTTCTTGTCATCCGTTGTTTGCGTCGTGTTGAACTCCATGGTCCTTGTGCCGTCAGCTGCGGTGGTGACAAGGGCCCCGTACGGTGACGAGGTCGTCCCGGCATTGAAGTCAGTCGTCGCGCCATCGATCTCGGTCTGAGCTTCCGTGGTCGAGTTGACGCTGGTCTGGCCCGGAGTCGCGAGCGGGGCTGTCTTGCCAGTCCCAACCGAAACGGACTTCAGGTAGACATAGTAGACGTGCTTGGACTCGCCGGTGATTGTCAGCACGAAGGTGCCGCCCCGGACCACCGTCTCCTTGTTGGTGGTGATCGTCACGGGCTTGGAGAGCACCGTCCAGGTCACCGTGTTGGAGTTGGGTGCCTGGTTCGTGAAGGGCGTGACATTGAACTTGATCAGGGCACTGTAGGTACCGGCTTCAGCACCAGTCAGCGAGATGTTTCCAAGTCCCGTGTTGAGTGGCCCGGTGTCGGTGTAGAATTCAGCCGAGGTCAGGTTGAAATTCGAGAGGACTACATCCTGGAATTCGCGGACCTTTGCTCCGCCAGGAGTGGTGATCTCGATATCCACCTTAGCGTGGTACACGGGCACATTGTCCCGGTAGAGAGAGCCATACTGGCTTCCGACCTTGAAGGCAATCTTCGTGTCCCGGGTCACGCTCTTCCCGTCGACAGAGTCGACGTGGGATGCGTTCAGGACAAGGCCCAGGGTGGCTGTCATCGCCCGGATCCTGACGGTGTTGGCACCAGCCACACCTCCTGGAGCGGCATAATAGATACCGTAGTCCGATCCCACCTGGGAGGCCAGGACATCAAAGCTGGTGAAATCCGTGACCGGGATTTCAGTGATCAGAGCCTTAAGGGGATCATCGTCCACGTACTTGTTGAGGGCATCACCAGCTGCGCCGGCAAAACCTAACGCGGTGAGGTCCAGCCCCGTCTCGTAGACGAAGATCGTATCACCCGGTACGATTGTCTTGATGCTAGCACCCCGGGCTGCAGCCGGTGCAGCCAGCAGCGCTACGAGGACAATCGCAGCGAGTACCAAACTAATCTTACTCTTCATTCAGTTCCTCCTTACATTCATTTGCAGACTCACAGACATGCGACCGCGCAGTGTTCGGCATTTGCCGAATAACGCTTCACCATGCCCGATACTCCGATTTAACGGAATATGACCCAATATTTGGGGATGGAGTCTTATATCTTTTGTGGTCGAAAATCCGGGGGTCCTGCGACGGGGAGGCCCGGAAAGTGGATTATATACTAAGGATGCAGGGGGGCTTTTTCCGGGGCCGGGACGCCGTGGACCGGATGCTCCGGTACCATGGTACAGCGCAGGCAGGCAAGAAGGTATGGGCGCCCCGTCCGCCCGGGATCAGCACCCGGTTCCCGGGGGGGGCCTCTCCGGTCCCGAACCCCATTCCCATCCTTTAATGCCCCCCGGATCCCACAATTCTGCATGAGGATCATCGCAGCACCCTCTCTCGGCCGGGCCCACGAGCTGGCCGTGAAGATGGTGCTGGAGAAGGGCTGGACGCTTGTCACCGAGAACGGCGAGGCCACCGTGGAGTACGAGGAGATGGGGATCCGGGTGGAGACGCCGTTTGCTGAACCCATGGCCAGCCCCTGCTCCCGGTTCCAGCGGCGGTTCCTGGAGAAGTACGCGGAAGACCTGCTGAATGGTTCCGCGGCCCAGTTCGAGTACGACTACCACAGCCGGCTCTTCGACTGGGGCCAGGGGCTGACCCGGGCCGGGAAGGAGATCCACGCGGACCAGATCGGCTACATCGGCCGGAAACTGGCCGCCTCCCCGGTCTCCCGGCGGGCGGTGGCCGTGACCTGGAACCCGCCGGTGGACGAGGAACTGGATGACTGCCCCTGCCTCCAGCTGGTCCAGTGCCTGGTGCGGAACGGGGCCCTCCACATGAAGGTGGTCTTCCGCTCCAACGACATGCTGAGCGCCGCGGGTGCCAACATGTTTGCCCTTGTCCACCTCCAGAAGTCCATCGCGGACCGCCTGGGTCTGCCCTGCGGTTCCTACACCCACATCTCCCTTGTTCCCCATGTCTATTACCGGCGGGACCTCCATGAGCTGGAGGCCTTCTGCAGGAGCGGAGCCGAGATCCGCCCGGTGGAGGAGGTCTGCCGATCTTGCGGGAGATGCCCGTACGGCGCCGGGGGCCGGTGATCCCGCCCCCCCCACGACGGAGCCGGAGATGATGCGCCCTCCGTCACCTTAATGAGCGGTAAAGAAGAAGAGATGAGGGAGCAGCCCGGTAGTGTAGCGGTCAATCATGCGGGACTCTGGATCCCGCGACAGCAGTTCGAATCTGCTCCGGGCTATCAGACTTTTTTCCCTGATCCATACTTCTCTGCAATCCCGCCCCATCGCCACGCCGTCACCGGATCTAGGCCAGGAACGCGGCGATGAGACCCGAGAGGAAGACCCCGTCAAAGGTCCCTGCCCCGCCGATGGAGACGAGGGGTGCGCCCAGCTCCCGGATCCGGTGGAGGTTCAGGAGGTCAGCACCCAGGATGGTCCCCAGGGTGCCGCTCGCGTACGCGATGATGGGCGCCCCCATCTCGGGAGACCCGGCTGCCGCCGAGAAGGCCAGGCCGCAGACAAGGGCGGCGAGCGGGGGAATGAAGAAGGGGGTCATGATACCGAGGCCCCGGACCGGCCGCGAGGCCATCTTCGTCACGGCCGCGACGATCAGCACGCCCAGCAGGGAGAAGCTGAGCACGAATGTACTCCCCGTCAGGGCCACGGACTGGAACAGCAGGTAGGCCGAGATGAGAAGCGGGATCGCGGCTCCGCCCACGTTGATGGCGATCGTGGTGGTGGGGGTGGTGACCGGTATCCGGTAGAACGTGCCGAAAAAGTGGTCATACCGGGTCTCGATGACGATGGGGTGGCCATGGATCGTGGTGAGGGGGATGTTCACGAAGGATCCAACCAGCGTCACTCCCAGGATCAGCAGTACCTGCCATCCTTTGAACCCAAGCTTGGCGAAGGTGGAGCCGATGAGGGAGAGGAAGAGGAGGGGCACCGCCAGGAGAAAGACCCCCACCAGGACGAGGAGCATGACAAAGGTGAAGGGGTTGAAGAGGTACCGGTGCATCAGTGGGAAGTGCGTCCCCTCCCTATTTGACCCCTTCGCAGAGGAGGGCACGGTGGTCCCGGTGGTACGGTTCCAGGGGCACGACGGCCTTCACCCGGTAGGAGGGAGAGATTTCGTCAATCACATGCCGGGTAATCTCATCGGGATCCGCGGTGGCATCGATGGAACGGGTCTTCACCATCATGAGGAGCGGGCCTCCTTCCTCCAGGAATACCCGGTGGGCGCAGGCAATCTCCGCCTGGCGGGGCGAGGCCACGTCCATGTAAAGGAGCCCCACCGGCTCCAGGAGGGACGCATACTCCTCGGGCCGGGTCGCGTCCCCCATGATGGCGACGATATTCCCACGCTGCCGTGCCAGTGAGAGGAGGTCCTGCATCGGCCGGGGGGCGATCTCGACGGCATAGACGCACTCCACGTAATCGGCGAGGTGGGAGACGGTGGTGCCGTGGGCAGCGCCCAGGTAGAGCACCCGCAGGGAGGGCGGGAGGTCCACCCCGTGTCCCAGGTGGGCCAGGGCGGCGAACTTCGAGCGGTACGGATCCCAGACCCGGTGGCCCCGGAGCATCCGCTCGCCGTAGAGGCTCCGGTCGCCGGGGGAGACCAGCACGCCGTCAATCCAGATCATGTGCCCCTCCCGGCACGCCGGACCGCTTCGTCCGCCTGCTTCAGGAACTCCTCATCACGCGTACCCCGGTACCGGTCCAGCCGCGCAGCGATGGCGAGGCGTGCGGCCAGCGTCCGGGCCACCTTTCCCCGGCGGTTTCGGGGGGCATTGTGGACCCGGTGGTGCTGGTACAGGATACCGTGCTTGGGAGGGGGGGAACCGGTCCGCAGGTGGGCGAAGAGGGCGGCCCGGGCCCCCAGCACCTGGAGGGAGGCGGCCGGGAGCCGTGCCAGGGCATCCAGGGACCCCGCGGCGGACAGCAGCCGGGCGGCCACGAGACCTCCGACAAGCGCCGTGCAGTTGGGCAGGATATCCCCGGCTCCGGCAGAGACCTCCTGGACCAGCGCAGCCCGGGCGAGCGCGAGGCCGTCCACCGACGAGATGACGGGGATCTGGGCACCCTCGGCATGGCCGCGGGCCTGTTCCAGGGCCTGGCGGGGCGCTGTGTCGCGGAGCTCATCCCGGGGACCGGGGTGGAGGGCCCGGTCCCACTCCTGAAACCGCTCGGCCACCAGGTTCGCCGCCCGGTCAAGGTCCTCCAGCATCCGCACCTTCTGGATCAGGAGCGTATCCCCCCTGGCGTACCAGTCCCTGATCTTCCGCTCGGCGAGAAGCGAGGTTATTTCCCGGAGCCGGGCAAGGTATCCGGCACGGTCCCCGGCGGCCCCGCACGCCACCGCCTGTTCCCACCGGAGGGGAACGAACCCTTCCATTGCGGCGGTAAGGGTGGAGATCCGCTGGGCAAGGGCAGCGGCATCCCCTTCAGCCCGGGTGCAGCCACTCTCCGTCACATCGCCAAACCAGTACCGCTGCATGCTGTACTTCATGTGGCCC
>JAJRDA010000103.1 GCA_028678665.1 Methanomicrobiales archaeon
CGATACCAGGAGTGCCCGGCCTGGTACCAGGATACCTGGAAGGAGTGACGGGAGGGGGGGGAAATCACCGGAGTGGCGAAGGACCCATGTCCTGCCGGTGGGAGGGGACTGGCCCCCTCCCGGTCCCACCCCCCGTGAGGATTGTCCCTTCTGCCTGTTCTCCCCTGGGGGATGGTCGGTGAAAGGTGAGGGGAGGATCCGGAATCGGGACATTTCACCTCCCCCCATTTTCCCTGACATATTTTTATCCCCTGCAGGGCAAGTACTAGCTTGAACACGGGGTCACCATGCTCGAGGAGGAGTACCAGCTTGAGTATTTCCGGGATCACGGCCTTGTACGGAAGGTCTGCACCTCCTGCGGTGCGGCCTTCTGGACAAGGGACCCGGAGAAGGCGGTCTGCGGCGATGCCCCCTGCGAGCCCTACAGCTTCATCGGGAACCCGGTCTTTGCCCCCCACGACCTGGACCAGATGCGTGAGGCGTTCCTCTCGTTCCACGAGCGGCACCAGCACACCCGCATCGACCGGTATCCCGTCGTGGCCCGGTGGCGGGACGACATCTACCTGACCATCGCCTCCATCGCCGACTTCCAGCCCTACGTGACGAGCGGTGTCGTGCCGCCGCCTGCGAACCCCCTCACCATCTCCCAGCCATGTATCCGGCTCAATGACCTGGACGCGGTGGGCCGCTCCGGCCGGCACCTGACCCTCTTCGAGATGATGGCCCACCACGCCTTCAACACCCCGGGGAAGGAGATCTACTGGAAGGACACGACCGTGGCCCTCTGCGACGAGTTCCTGGCCTCCATCGGGGCTGACCTCGCGCGGGTCACCTACAAGGAGCACCCCTGGTTTGGCGGCGGGAACGCCGGCCCCAGCGTGGAAGTGCTCATCGGCGGCCTGGAGGTGGCGACGCTGGTCTTCATGAACATGGGGAAGCAGAAGACCTCCGATCCGCCGGTCATGCTGGACGGGGAACCCTACTACCCGATGCCCATCCGGATCGTGGACACCGGCTACGGGCTGGAGCGGTTCGTCTGGGCATCTCTCGGCTCCCCCACGATCTACGACGCGGTGCTTCCCTGTGCCGTGGAGCGGATCACCGGTGACGCCGGGCTCTCCCATGCCCTCACGGACCCCGAGTACCGCAGGATCCTGGGGCTGAACGCCAGGTACGCGGGCCTCGTGGACATCAGGGGATCCAACCTGGCCGCCCTCCGGGAGAAGGTGGCAGGGGCCATCGGCATCCCGGTGGCCCAGCTCCTGGAGATGATCGTGCCCGTGGAACGGGTGTACGCCATCGCCGACCACACCCGGTGCCTTGCCTACATGCTGGGGGATAACATCGTCCCCTCCAACGTAAGGGAAGGCTACCTGGCACGCCTCGTGCTGCGACGGACGTTGCGGATGATGCACGAACTCCACCTGGACCCGGCAGCGCTTGCCGACTACGTGGACCTGCAGATCACGACAGCGGGCCCGGGGACCTTCCCCCAGGACGCGGCCACCGTCCGGGAGATCGTCACCCGGGAGGTGGAGCGCTATGCCCAGACGATGGAACGGGGGACACGGATCGTCCAGCGGCTGGCCCAGTCCTACCGGAAGAAGGGGCAGCCCATCCCGGTCGCCGAGGCCATCACCCTCTACGACTCCCACGGGATCCCGCCGGAGACCCTCCGGGAGCTGGCCGCCGCCGAGGGCGCCAGGGCCGAGATCCCGGACGACTTCTACTCCCAGATCGCCCTTGTCCATTCGAAGGCCGAGAAGGAGGCCGCAGATCCGCTGGAGCGGTACCGGGACCGCGTCCGGGAGTTACCGCCGACAAAACGGCTCTACTACGACTCGCCCCACGACATGGAGTTCGAGGCCACGGTGCTGGACTACTTCGACGGCCTGGCGGTGCTGGACCGGACCCTCTTCTACCCCGCGGGTGGCGGCCAGCCTTCCGACACCGGGACCCTGATGGCCTCGGAGGGGATCGTCCGGGTGGACCATGCCGTGAAGCTGGGCGAGGTGATCCTGCACCAGACGAAGGGCGGGGTCCTGAAGGTGGGGGAGAAGGTGAAAGGGAAGCTGGACGAGGAGCGGCGCCTCTCCCTCATGCGCCACCACACGGGGACCCACATCCTGCTCCATGCCTGCAAGGGGGTGCTGGGGACCCACGTCCACCAGGCCGGCGCCCAGAAGGGGAGCGACTCCGCCCGGCTGGACATCCGGCACTTCCGGCATATCACCCCGGAGGAGCTCGCCAAGATCGAGGTCGAGGCCAACCGGATGGTGATGATGGCCCTCCCCGTCTCCATCCGGTGGGAGGAGCGGACCCATGCCGAGCAGAAGTACGGGTTTGACCTGTACCAGGGCGGTGTCCCGCCGGGGACCGAGATCCGGGTCGTGCAGGTGGACGGCGAGGTCCAGGCCTGCGGAGGCACCCACTGCGGGAACACGGGCGAGGTGGGTGCGATCAAGGTCCTCCGGGTGGAGCACATCCAGGACGGGATCGAGCGGCTGGAGTTCGCGGCCGGGACGGCGGCCCTCTACGCCATGCAGCGGGTGGAGGGGCTCCTCTCCGCCTCGGCCGGTGTTCTCTCGGTGCAGACGGAGAACCTGCCGGCGGCAGTGCAGCGGTTCTTCTCCGAGTGGAAGGAGCAGCGGAAGGAGATCGAGCGGCTGCAGGCGAAGGTGGCGGAGCTCTCCGCTGCCTCGGTTGCCCCGGAGACGGTCGGGGGTATCCCGGTGCTCGTCCAGCGGCTGGACCTGCCCCCGAAGGAACTCGCCGCCCTTGCCCAGAAGATCGCGGACCAGGGCGGTGTCGCGCTCCTGGCCGGCGGCAGTGGCAGGGTGAACGTGGCCGCCGCATCCGGGACCGCGAAGGTGAGCGCGGCGGAGCTGGTGGCGGCCGCCTGCGCCGTCGTGGGCGGGAAGGGCGGCGGCACGCCCCGGCGGGCCCAGGGTGGCGGTCCGGACGCCTCAAAGATTGACGACGCGCTCTCCGCGGGGAAGCGGCTCATCGGGGCGAAGCTCCATGGTTGAAGGTGTCGTGATCCTGGAACCGGGCGATGAGCGGGCAAAGAAGATCGCAAAGGCGATGGCCAGCGGTACAGCCACCGGGATCCTGAACCTGCTCAAAGAGGGAAAGCGGACCGCGACAGAGGTGGCGGAGCAGCTCCAGATTCCCATGACCACCGTCCAGTACCACCTGGAGAACCTGCGGGAGGCGGGGCTCATCGAGGTGGCGGAGCGGCGGTGGTCCGTGAAGGGCCGGGAGGTGAAGGTCTACGGCCTCCGGGACCAGGTCCTGATCGTCACCCCGAAGCGGGGCGATCTGAAGGGCCTGCTCCTGAAGTACGCCTCCCTCTTCACGCTCGTCATGTTCGCAGGCATCATGGCCGCCATCCTGGCACCGATGCTCGGCATCGGTGCGGTACCTGGGATCAGCCCTGACGGGGTGGCGGGTGCCGGGGACGGGTTCGCCCGGACCAACCATGATAAGCAGCTGACCGAAGGGGCACCCGCGGCCATCCCGGAGATGACCCCCAACGTCTCTGCTCCCGCTGCGGCTCCCCCCATCGCCACTCCCGGCTTCAACTGGATACCGCTGCTCGTCTTTTTCGGCGGGGTCGTGGTGCTCCTCGTGCTCATGGGGAACGAGATCGTGCGGTGGTACCGGGAGCGGTGACAATCTCCCTCCTCCTGTTTTTTCCTCATCCACCCTTGCATACGAACCCCATGGCCACCCCGCATAAGTTTATCAATCCGCAGGCGAATGAGTCTCTCGATCCCGGAGAACCGGAGGTGGTTCGCCGGGAAGGGGGATTTCCATGGCAGATCAGGCGGGTATTCGTTTTGGATGGTTGAAAGGGATGTACCTGTACACGATTATCGTGGCATGGGGTATCGGGCTGGGTGTGCTGGCCAGCCCGGCAACAATTCAGGCAATGTTCGGGTGGCCGGCCCAGGCTCCGCCGCTCATGGGGATTGCGGCGAGTGTCTACGTGGCCTTTGGCATACTGGCTATCCTGGGTTTGCTCTCGCCACTGAAGTTTGTCCCCGTGCTTCTCCTGCAGCTGTGCTACAAGGTCGTGTGGTTCCTGGCAGTCTTTCTCCCGAACCTGGTGGCAGGGAGTGTGGCCCAGTACAGCTGGATCCAGGCCGTTATCTTCGCGACGTTTGTCATCGGGGACCTGATCGCGATACCCTTTGCCTGGGTCCTGAAAAGGGAAGGGAGTGGAGGAACTGCAACCGTTCCCTGACGGACTTTTACTTCTCCTTTTTTCCTGCAGATGCGGTAGTATTCTTTGCCGGGGCCTCAGTCCCCGCCACATTGGCATTTCCCGGCGTGGGCCCGCCGAGCCTGCTCTTTTTGTACCCGCATGGGGGACAGGTATATCCTCATCCCCCACCATCTCTCGTTTGCTCTGTGGAGTATCCAGTGCGAAGTGGTTTGCAGACATCTTCATTTCTTTTTCCCGTGACCCACAGACGTAAGGAGGGCGAAAATGAGATATAAGTACCCATTCGAGTATGAATTGTTCCCTACTGAAGTGGGAAAGGGACAACACTGGTTAACGTTCAAATGGAAAAACATCGCGGGAAAAACTCTTCGAGGACTTGATGTCGAATTGCACTCTCTCGATACCTCGTTTATTTCCTTTCCTCATGGATCAGGACAGTACGTCGAAGAGCTAAAACCAAAGGGAGAAATAAAAACGCCTTTCCGGGTTACTGCAAATGGAACCGCTGATGTGTACGCCACCATCAGGGTAACTGAGGGTGAAGAAATCACCTGGTGGGAATCCGGATGGACGCGGGTTTATGTAAACGAGGAAAAAGCAAATCTCGAACGCCTCCTCGTGCTGTCACACCCGTATACGACAATTGGAAAGACCCTCTCGGCCGAGGCAACGGTCAAGGGTTTGAAAACAAGCACGGGACTGAAACTGGAATTCTGGGTGGAGCCCCCCTCAGGAAAGTCAGAAAAACAGGCAGAAATTAATATGAAGGAACTTTCCGTGGGAGAGGAAGCCCGTTACTCTGCGGAGTTCACACCCAGGGAAACCGGGTGGTACACCATCTACGCGTATCTCTCCGATGCATGGAGAAGGATAGATCACAAGACCACCACCATCCTCGCTGAGAAAAAATAACCATCAGCAAAACTTTGAAATTTTCAACTCCCTTGTTTTGTTTCACAGGGGACTCCCGTAGGGGGAGGTTAGGAATGACCAGCGTCCCTGCAGAGTAGTTTTATATCACATATTATCATCTATTTACACTTAGAGTACATATACTAACATATATATACTATTGAGTGTCATGTATGTGTGGTGAAAAATATGATGACAGAAATGCAATATTCCAAAGTTTGCTGTGTCTCCTCTCCCGGACATCATGGCGAATATGGAGGATCTGAGAGGGGTGTGTAGCGCTCTGGGGAGCGGTGAAGATGATGGTCGATAAGATTTACACCATCGAACAGGCAGCAGGGATCCTCTTCATCAAACCACGAACGATGAGGGAATGGATACGCCGGGGAAAAGTCAGGGCATTCAAACTGGGAGACCTCGTGCGAATCCATGAAGAGGACCTGCAGGAATTTATCAACAGTGAGCGGAGAAAAAGCCTGAAATGAACAATGATTGAGGAGTTGAGATGAAATGTGGGAAAGATCTGAAGGTAAGATATCAACGATACATCACGTGGGCCAGTCAAAATGGGCCGAGATGGCCGCCTGGGAGACCCTTGACGACGAGACGCAAAAGGAAGTTATCCTGCGCAAGCTCGATCAGCGGATCATGAAGAAAGAGTTCAAGATCGGATACCTGAAACACAAGGTTGAGACCTTGAAGATGATGAAGCAGGCAATGAAAAAGAAATAAGCGTCAGTCGCGTCGTGACTATCTCAGTAACTTTTTTTTATCGGGCCACAAAACCTGCGAGGGATCCTGCCCGATCAATGTTTTTTTGTGTGTACCAGGGCTTTTGGAGTCGCTTTCCAAATTCAGTCCAATCCTTCCCGCTGGCAGGAACGCTCTCGTCGACGTTCGCTTCCCTCTCCGGGAACCGTGATTCCCCGAGTGCGGATGATCCCCTGTCCTTATCCGTTCTTCAGGTCATCCCGATAAAATTCCGGAGGATCCGCAGGCCGGCGTCCCCGCTCTTCTCCGGGTGGAACTGCACCCCGTACACCTTCCCGTTCCGGATGGACGAGGCGAACGGCCTGCAGTAATCCGTTATGGTGACGGCGTACCGCGGTTCCGTCACCGCGTGGTAGGAGTGGACAAAGTACATGTACTCACCGTCCCTGATCCCCTCCATGAGGGGATCGTCCCCCGCCTTCTCCAGCGTGTTCCACCCCATGTGGGGGACCTTCATGCCCGGGAGGTTCGGGAACCGGACGACCCGGCCGGGCACGAGCCCCAGCCCCCGGTGCAGGCCATGTTCCTCGGACCATTCCAGGAGCATCTGCATCCCCAGGCAGATCCCCAGCAGCGGGACCTCCCGGGCCGAGGATACTACGGTCTCCCGCAGTGGTCCCAGCTGGTCCATCCCATCCCGGAAGGCACCCACGCCGGGGAGCACGATGCCGTCTGCGGCAGCGATCTCCTCCGCATCC
>JAJRDA010000104.1 GCA_028678665.1 Methanomicrobiales archaeon
CGGCATTCGTACGGGATGCCGCAAAGATTCTTGACCGGATTCTTTGAGGATCATGACAATCCCCGGCGGTTGAGGCATCCCTGCGCTTTAACCACCATCGGGGATTTCGCCACAAAAAACGCTTCTTCTCCCTCTCGAGAAACGTGCGGGCTCCCCTGGGGATATGGGAGATAATATCATCTTCCTGCTGCTCCCCTTCGATCATCCTGGATGTGAGTGGGCCTCATGGCGCCGATCTGTTCAACCCGTCCCGGTCGCAATGAAAGGGGCGGTGAGAGGACAGCTATTCTTCATGCGGTCAAACCATCATCCCGCGACAACCCCATAGATAAGCCCGGAGAGCGTGCAGAAGAACACGATCAGGAGCACGTAGACAATGGTCTGTTTCGTTCCCATGAACTTCCGGACGACGAGGATGCTGGGGAGCGAGATGACCGGGTCGGCGAGGACGTACGCGAGCAATGGTCCCTTTGACATGCCTAGATCCAGGAACATCTTCGCCATGGGGACCTCCACCAGGGTGGGGAAGTACATGAACACTCCGAAGAGGACCGCAATGAGGTTCGCCGAGACCGTGTTTGACCCGAGGTACGTTCCAAGAATGCCTTCCGGGAGGAGTGCTGTAAGCACTCCGGCGATAAAGATCCCGATAAAGAGGAGGGGGAAGATGGTCCGCATGAAAGACCATGTCTCTCCCAGCCAGGCCTTCTGCTCATCCCGGGTGAACCATCTCTGCGCCTCGATGATGACCAGGATGACGAGGAAGGGGAGAATGACGAACCGGAGTGGAATCCCTGCCAGGGTATTCACCATGAAGATACTCCAGGTGCCGACGAAGAGGATCGCCACGAGAGTTCCAATGAACAGGACGACATGCTTCTGTCCCCCTGCGGTCTCCGCTCCAGGAGCGCACGCACACCCGATAGGGGCGGCAGCCGCCGTGTCGGGGATTTCTTCCCTGAAGAGCGTAGAAATGATGAGGCCGATGATGACTGCAAAGGTGATCGAGAGCACGATGCGGGCGATTGCGAAGTCTGCCCCGATCACACTCCAGGTGAGGGCGATCGCGAGGATATTCGTGCCCGGGGCCGTGTAGAGGAAGGCGATTGCCGGTCCGAGCCCCGCACCCTTCTTCTTGATCCCCGCGAAGAGGGGAAGGACCGTGCAGGAGCAGACTGCAAGAAGGAGCCCGGAGACGACCGCAATCGGGTACGCCTTGTAAAGCGGGCTCTTCGCACCGAGGTATTGGGTAATTGCTTCCTTCTGGAGGAGGGCATTCATCGCACCCGCGATAAAGAACGCAGGTAACAGGCAGGTGAGGACATGGGCGGATATATACTCGATAAAAGCCGTGATCCCCCCCGTAATCCCCGGTAAGAGTATGTCTTCGTACATGGGTTCATCCCTTTAGGGATACCATTTGGCGCGCGAGAAAACGCTTCTTTTCCCTCTCGAGAAACGTGCGAGCTTCTCTGGTGATATGGTAGATAATATAATACCCCTGCTGCTCCCCTTCGATCATCCCGGCTTTCTTCAGGATAGTGAGATGGTAGGAAAGCCTGGAATCAGCCATCTTCACCACCGCTTTGATGACACAGACACAGAGCGGCTGGACCATGAGGAGGGAGAGGATTTTCAACCGTGCAGGATCAGCACAGGCCTGGTACCATTCCCGCATGCGTTCAATGAGATCATCGGGCGGGAGTCGATCGACCAGCCCATCCAATCCGCCACATGCACAGAGTGAATCGGCAATTTCACTGGGAATCGAGAGATCACCGACATCTTTTCGTGCCATCCGGGGACGTGGTACCTGCCTGACCATTTCAAATAAATATAAAATACTATGACTACTTAAATTATTCATTCAGAACCTCACCATCCGACTACCGTGGTGTGGCACCAATGGATGAGAAACCCTGCTGTACGGCGGAGGCTCTGCGGCGTATCACGCAGGTGAACGTCGGTGGCGTGGTGGGTGGTATCGCCATGCTCGAAACCATCCTTACAGAAGTAAAGGCGATGAATCTTACCGGAGAGAGGGAAATCGGAGATGCACTCATGAAGAGGGTTGAGATTTACAGGTATATCCCGACCCAAGCAGAAGAGCAGTACCGGACTGCTCTTATGCGGGAATATCGGAAAATACAGGAAAGAGGGGTGTGACAGGGTGAAAATTGAAGTGCTCGGGACCGGCTGCATGAAGTGCAAGCGCCTCTTGAAGAACGTGGAGACCGCGGTGAAGGAACTCGGCATCGAAGCGGAGATCAAAAAGGTTGACGACATCACCGAGATCATGGACCGGGGAGTCATGTTCACCCCGGCGCTGGCCATTGACGGGGAGATGAAAATCTCCGGCCGGGTTGCGGACGTGGAAGAATTGAAGGAAATCCTGAAGGGATGAACCATGGCAACTGGCAACGAACTGAAGTGTGTTACCTGCGGTGACACCTCTCTCCTTACCGGTGGCAGGAAACGGATCATCTTCCCCTGTGCTGGCGTCGCAAATGTGGGCCAGATCTCGAATGCTGCCGCCCTCCAGCTCACTGACGAGGGATATGGGGCAGCCACCTGTATTGCCCTCCTGGGAACCGGTGATACCGGGCTGAAAAAACGAATTGCAGATGCAGACGAGGTGGTCATCATCGATGGATGCCCGGTCACCTGCGGAGGAAAAATTGCCGCTGCCCAGGGAGTAAACCCTGCGCAACATATCATCATTACCGAACTTGGGTTTGAGAAAGCATATACCCGGAATTTCACGGAAGACGACGTGGAAACCGTGGTCTCAGCGGCATGGGAAGGGAAGGGAAGGTAACTTACGGAACCAGATAGCGAGGAGGGCTGACCATTATGCCCGGTGAAGTCTGCGTCACGAAGGAACCCAAGGGCCTGGGCTGGTTTGAGCGGTACCTGACCGTCTGGGTATTCCTCTGCATCGGTCTTGGCATCCTGCTCGGGAGATTTGCCCCGGAGGCAGCAAAATATCTCGACAGTCTCTCCATCTATATCGGGGAGGCGCCGGTCGTCTCCATCCCCATCGCGGTCTGCCTTTTCTTCATGATGTACCCCATCATGGTGAAGATCGATTTTGCTGAAGTAATGAAAGCAGGGAAAAATATCAAACCCGTCAGCCTTACTCTCTTCGTCAACTGGGCAATCAAGCCCTTCACCATGTATGCCATTGCCCTCTTCTTCCTCGGGTATGTGTTCATCGGGTTCATCGGGCCTGATGCCGTGGATCTCGTCAAGATGCCATTCGGGCTTGACCTTCCGGTGGGTGCGACCTATGGCGTCGGGACAGTTGTGCTTGAAGGGGGTGTCAAGATGCTTCAGGTGCCCCTCTGGCGGAGCTACCTTGCGGGATGTATCCTCCTCGGAATTGCCCCGTGCACCGCCATGGTGCTGGTCTGGGGGTATCTGGCGAAGGGGAATGATGGGCATACCCTGGTCATGGTGGCAATCAATTCGCTGTCAATGCTCTTTCTGTACGGACCGCTCGGAGGGTTCCTTCTCGGTGTGGGAAAGCTTCCCGTCCCATGGGAGGCACTTGCCCTCTCCATCGCGATCTACGTCGCGCTCCCTCTCGTGGCAGGCTACATCTCGCGGAAGCTGATCATCCGTGCAAAGGGTGAAGAATGGTTCAATACGAAATTCGTCCACTACCTCACCCCCGTCACCATCACCGCCCTCCTGATCACGCTCGTCCTCCTCTTCAGCTTGAAGGGCGAAGTGATCCTCACGCAACCGCTCACCATCCTCTGGATCGCCATCCCGCTCTTCATCCAGACGATGCTCATCTTCACCATCGGATACGTCATGGCGAAGGGCATTCACCTCACGTACGAGGATGCAGCACCCTCGGCCATGATTGGCGCCTCGAACCACTTCGAGGTGGCAATCGCGACCGCAACCATTCTGTTCGGCCTCTCCTCAGGGGCTGCCCTTGCAACGGTGGTGGGGGTACTGATCGAAGTGCCCACGATGCTTCTCTTGGTGAAGATCTGTCTGCGCACGAAAGGATGGTTCACTCCTTCACCAATGCCTGCGGGACCAAAGGGGTGAACCGCGTGTTCGAATGGTACGACCGGTACTCCGGCAATGAGGGCGGGATGCGGCATGAGGGTTGACGAACGGCCGGTCCTTCTCCTGACCTGCTCCGGGATCTCCCATACCGGGCAACTCACCACCATGACCGGAAATTCGCTCCGGTGCCAGTATCCTGTCCTGGTCACCCGCCACATCAGGCTCACCGGTCTGAAACGCCCGTTGGAGAAGGAACTGCAGGGGGATGAATGCCTGGTCGCCGTGGACGGGTGCGAGGAATGCTGTGCAAAGAAGAGAATGGACATGATCGGGAAGATCCCGGATGCGTACATCGTAGCAACGAGAGAAGGGATCACCAAACGCGGAATGGAAGAGCCACGATACGACGAGATCGAAGGCCTCTCCCGGGCCATTGTCAGGGAAATCAGGAATGATCCAAAGGATAACGAAGAGCGTGAGATACGATGAATAACAGAGGATTTTGTATCCTGCCCGTACTCCTGCTTCTCATTGCACTCTCGGTCCTTGCCGCAGGATGTACGATCCCTGCTGAAACTGCCACACCTGATGACAGCATCATCGAAAATCCTGAGACGAGTCTCCACCCTCCCTTCCAGACGTCCGTCGAAAAAGTTGAGATCTATCACTTTCATGCAACCCGTCAATGCTCTTCCTGTATCACGGTCGGGGCGTATGCAGCAGAGACGGTGAATACTTCGTTCGCCCCCGAAGTGGCCTCAGGGAAAGTCGTGTTTGGCCATGTCAACATGGAACTCCCCGAGAACAGGGCCCTCGTGGAACGGTATGGACCGACCGGAGCCTCTCTCTGGATCGGGATTTATGACGGGAACGGGTTCCACAAAGAAGAGAATGTCAATGTATGGTATAAAATCGGGAACAGGGATGACTACGTGACCTACCTCGAAGGAGTGATCGAGAAGAGACTGGCAGGTGACTTCTCCTGATCGATCTGATGGGCACCATGGAAGCCCTGGGGACAACCGGCATCCCGCTTGTTGCTGCCTTCTTCATCGGCCTTGCGATGGCCTTCGCTCCCTGTCCCCTTGCGACCAACATCACCGCGATCGCTTATATCTCCAGGAAGATTGGCAACGCCAGGCATACGCTTCTCGTAGGGACACTCTACAGCCTGGGGAGAATGGCTGCGTACATCGGCCTCGCTGCCCTCATTGTCTACTGCGGTCTGAACATCCAGGCCATCTCCTCTTTCCTGCGGGAATACGGGGAGATGCTTATCGGGCCGTTTCTGGTCATCATGGGCATCCTGATGCTGGAGATTGTTGAGATACCGCTTCCGAAGGGGAACAGTTGGCTGCAGCACCTGGAGATCTTCCTGGGTGAACAGGGATACGCGGGGGGATTCCTGTTAGGGGTCATCTTTGCCCTCGCCTTCTGCCCGTTTTCTGCGGTCCTGTTCTTCGGGATGCTCATCCCCCTTGCACTGAAGACCGGGGATGCTCTCCTCGTTCCCGCCGTTTTTTCCATTGCCACTGCACTCCCGGTTCTCATCATCTCTCTCGTTCTCGCGCAGGGGGTGAACCGGGTATCGGGAATGATGTCCACAGCACAGAAGATGGAGAAGTGGACGAAATGGGCAGTCGCAGCGGTTTTCATTGTGGTTGGAACCTATTACATCATCATTATCTATGGGCCGCTGATCGGGATGGGGTAGAGTGATTTTTTCGATTGCTCCTTGATGCATCTCTATGGTGCCTTTGGACCTGTAAGATACGCGTTCCCCTCACCCCTCCTTCGCCTTCAGCACCAGCCACTGACCTTCACCGGCCTTTTTGAAGGAGACCAGGACATATTTTCCCCGGAGGCGCCCGCCGTGGAGGATGACCTCGATCCGGTCCTCCCCCCACTTCAGGGGCTCGTACGTGCCATGGTCCCAGACCGTCACCTCGCCGGCACCGTACTCCCCCTTCGGGATGTTGCCCTCAAAGTCCCGGTACTCCAGGGGATGGTCCTCGGTCCGGACAGCCAGGTGACGGGTGCCCGCTTCCTCAGGCACCCCTTTGGGCACCGCCCAGCTGGCCAGCACCCCGCCGTGCTCCAGCCGCAGGTCAAAGTGCCGTGTCCGGGCATGGTGCTCGTGGACCACGAAGGACGGCGAATCCTTTCCGGCCATGGGAGGGGATGGATCGCGGGAGCACTTGAGCCCTCCGCCCCGCCCTCCGGCTGAGGGGGTGATGCCCCTGAGAGGGTGCGATTGTTGGTTTCCTGGGGATACGCATAACAGGGGATCGTTGACCGGGTGCGGGAGGGGGCAGGCCTCCTCCCCGTGAGGATAGTCCCGCCATGTCGGTCAGCAACGTTGGATCCCTGTGTCCCGGAACACCGGCGGGGGATGCCCACGCGGCGGGGGCGGAGCCAGGGCGGAGCCCCGGAGAGCGTCCCGGTAGACGGACGCAAATGCAAGGTACCGTAGCGATTCA
>JAJRDA010000105.1 GCA_028678665.1 Methanomicrobiales archaeon
CCACTGCGGGGGGGCAGGTTTCTTCCCGGTCCCGTCGGTGATGAGCCGGAAGACGCAGGAGATCCTGCGGGAGAACAACCGGGCCTACGGGTCATCCTCCCAGCGATCGGTGCTGGAACCGGTATACACGACGCTCATCAACCTCTTCTCCCGTTTCACCCCTGCGGAGGAAGGGGTCCTTCTGCCGGAAGCCGCTGACCCGGGGGACGGGGAGTTCCCGCAGCCCGACACCCCGTGCGGCGGCTTCCCGCTCCTGGACCGGTTCACCTTCGGCGGCCTCCCGTTCGAGGTGCGGGAGTCCCTCGGGGGCCACCTGGCCGGGCAGGTCTTCCTGATCTGCCGGGAGGGCGGCCTCCTCTTCACCGCCGACAGCCTGATCAACTTCGACAGCCTGACGGAGGAGCGGAAACGGTACAATACCCTGGCCGTGGACCTGATCACATCGGTGAACGTGGATTCCGCCCTGGCCCGGGAGGAGCGGAGAATACTCCTCGCTCTGGCGGCAGACATGGACATTGCCCAAGCCCCGGCGGGGCGGCGATGCCTGGTCTGCGGAGGCCATGGCGCGGTCTCGGTGCGGGATGGAGACCGGCTGGTGGCGCGGGAACCCGTTGAACACTACCATTCCCGGTGATCTGCGGCCCTGCCGTACCGGGCATCCCCTCACCTGCAGGAGATTCCACAGGCTTTCCTGTGGAGATCTTCCCCGCCGGCAGGGGGAAGATCCGTTCCATATCCGCATCGTTAATACGCTCGTCTGCAGAATCAGTATGGAACTTCAATGAAGGCGGTCCTGGGTTTAGAGGATGGAACGAGCGTCGAGGGGGAGGGCTTCGGCGCGGAAGGGAGCTGCGCGGGGGAACTGGTCTTCTGCACCTCCATGACCGGCTACATGGAGGCGCTCACGGATCCGAGCTACCACGGCCAGATCCTGATGTTCACCTATCCCCTGGTGGGGAACTACGGGGTGGACCACCACGTCTTCCAGAGCACCGGGATGAAGGCACTGGGGTGCGTCGTGCGCGAGGTCTGCCGGGAACCGTCCTGCGGTCTTCCCATCACCCGCTACTTCGAGGACCAGGGCCTCATCGGGATCTCGGGGGTGGACACCCGCCGGCTCACCATCCGGATCCGGGAGCACGGGACCATGAGGGCTGTCGTCATGTGCGGGGACGCGAGCGCTGAGGAGGCAGTGGAGCGGGCCCGGAAGGTCCCGGACATCAGCGACCTGGACCTGATCCCGGACGTCTCCTGCCCGGAGCCCTTCCGGATCCCGGGGAAGGGGAAGCGGATCGCGGTCCTGGACCTGGGGATCAAGAACGCGATGTTAAAGAGCCTCAACGCACGGGGGACCGACCTGTACGTCTTCCCCCACCACGCCACCCGGGACCAGGTGGAGACGGTGGAGCCCCAGGCGATCTTCGTGTCCAACGGACCGGGCGATCCGGTCCGGGCCACCGACACCATCCGGACTGTCCGGGAGTTCCTGGGAGAGATCCCGGTCTTTGGCATCTGCTTCGGGAACCAGATCATCGGCCTTGCGGTAGGCGGGAAGACCTACAAGATGAAGTTCGGGCACCGCGGGTCCAACCAGCCTGTCCGGGACGCGGCAGGGAACATCTACATCACCACCCAGAACCACGGGTTCGCCGTTGACGGGGACAGCCTCCCGGAGGGCTGCAAGGTGTCCTATACCAATGTGAATGACGGCTCCCTGGAGGGATTCGAGGACCCGTACCTGAACGCTGCCTGCGTGCAGTTCCACCCGGAGGCCTATGCCGGCCCGCGGGACACGGAGATGACCTTCTTTGACGAGATCGTGCGGAGGATCCCCTGATGCCCCGGAAGGAGCACATCAGGAAGGTGATCCTGATCGGCTCGGGGCCCATCCAGATCGGCCAGGCGGCCGAGTTCGACTTCTCGGGGTCCCAGGCCTGCAAGGCGCTGCGGGAGGAGGGGGTGGAGGTGGTGCTGGTCAACTCCAATCCTGCCACCATCCAGACCGACCCCGAGATGGCGGACGTGATCTACGTGGAGCCCCTCCGGGCCGGGATCATTGCGAAGATCATCGAGAAGGAGAAGCCGGACGGTATTCTCTCGGGGATGGGAGGCCAGACCGGCCTCAACATGACGGCGGAACTGGCCGAGATGGGGGCGCTGGAAGACGTGGAGATCCTGGGCACCCCGCTGGAGGCCATCTACCGGGGCGAGGACCGGGAGCAGTTCAAGAACCTGATGGAGTTCATCGGTGAGCCGGTGCCACGGTCCATGATCCTGCGGGATATGGGGCAGCTGGATGAGGCCTACCGCATTGTGGGTCTTCCGGCCATCATCCGGCCGGCCTATACCCTGGGCGGGTCCGGCGGAGGGATCGCGCATTCCCGGGAAGAACTGAAGCGGATCGTGGAGGTGGGCCTCACCCGCTCCCGGATCCACCAGGTGCTGATCGAGGAGTCGGTGATCGGGTGGAAGGAGATCGAGTTCGAGGTGATGCGGGACGCCGCCGACACCTGCATCACGGTCTGCGGCATGGAGAACGTGGACGCGATGGGGATCCACACTGGCGAGAGCGTGGTCGTGGCCCCCATTCTGACCCTCCGGGACGAGGAGTTCCAGCTGCTCCGGACGGCAGCTCTCAAGATCATCCGGGCCCTGGGGGTCCAGGGCGGGTGCAACATCCAGTTCGCGTACCAGGATGGCGAGTACCGGGTCATCGAGGTGAACCCCCGGGTCTCCCGCTCCTCGGCGCTGGCTTCCAAGGCCACCGGCTACCCCATCGCCCGGGTGGCGGCCAAGATCGCCATCGGGCTCCGGCTGGACGAGATCATGAACACGGTCACGGGGTGCACGCCGGCATCCTTTGAGCCCTCGGTGGACTACGTGGTGGTGAAGGTGCCGCGGTGGCCCTTTGACAAGTTCAAGACCGCGGACCGGACCCTCACCACCGCCATGAAGTCCACCGGCGAGGTGATGGCCATCGGGAGGACCGTGGAGGAGGCGTTCAAGAAGGCACTGCGCTCGCTGGACACGGATGTCACGCACCACACGGATAAAAACGAGATCCGGATGATCCTCTCGGCCCCCACGGACGAGCGGTTCGGCTGCCTCTTCGACGCGATACGGGTGGGGTTCACCGTGGAGGAGGTGGCATCCCTCACCTACATTGACCCGTTCTTCCTCACCAAGGTGAAGCACATCGTGGACCTGGAGAAGCAGCTGGGGACCCGGTACAGCCCGGACCTCATCCCGGTGGCCAAGCGGTACGGCTTCTCCAATGCGGAGCTGGTGAAGATCACCGGCAGGCCATGGGAGGAGATTGAGGCGCTCGCCGGGGAACCCACCTACAAGATGGTGGACACCTGCGCCGCCGAGTTCCCGGCCACGACCCCCTACTTCTACTCCACCTGGGAGACCGAGTGCGAGGTGACCCGGAAGGAGAAACCGAAGGTGCTGATCCTGGGGTCCGGCCCCATCCGCATCGGGCAGGGGATCGAGTTTGACTACTGCACAGTCCACGCGGTGAAGGCGCTGCGGGAGCTGGGCGTGGAGGTGCACATCGTCAACAACAACCCGGAGACGGTCTCCACGGACTTCGACACCTCTGACCGGCTCTTCTTCGAGCCCATGCAGCTGGAGGACGTGGTGAATATCCTGAAGAAGGACCGGTACGACGGCGTGATGGTGCAGTTCGGGGGCCAGAACTCCATCAACCTTGCCGTCCCGCTGGAGAAGGAGCTGCAGCGCCTCCGGATGCCCACGAAGATCCTGGGCACCTCGCCGGATGCCATGGATATCGCAGAGGACCGGGACCGGTTCAGCGTATTCCTGGACCGGCTGGAGATCCCGAGCCCCCCCAACTCCTCTGCCTACTCCGAGGGCGAGGCGAAGGCCATTGCGGCACGGATCGGCTACCCGGTACTGGTGCGCCCCTCCTACGTGCTGGGCGGGAGGGCCATGGAGATCGTCCACGACGAGGCCGAGCTCCAGACCTACATCACGGAAGCGGTCCGGGTCTCCCGGAAGCACCCGGTGCTCATCGACCAGTTCCTGCAGAACGCCATCGAGATCGACGTGGATGCCGCCTGCGACGGGGAGGAGGTGCTCATCGGCGGGATCATGGAGCACATCGAGGAAGCGGGGGTCCACTCGGGCGACTCCGCCTGCGTGATCCCGCCCCAGTCCCTCTCCCGGGAGATCATCGCCCGGCTGGAGGACTACACCCGCCGGATTGCGCTGGGGCTGGGCGTTGTGGGCCTCGTGAACATCCAGTACGCCATCAAGGATGGGGTGGTATTTGTGCTGGAGGCCAACCCCCGGGCCAGCCGGACGGTGCCCTTCGTCTCCAAGGCGACAGGGATCCCGCTCGCAAAAGTGGCGGCCAAGGTGATGATGGGGATGAAGATCCGGGACCTGGGCGTCGCGGCAAGGCCCATCCACCACGTGGCGGTGAAGGAGGTGCTCCTGCCCTTCAACAAGCTCCCGGGCGTGGACACGGTCCTCGGGCCCGAGATGAAGTCCACGGGCGAGGTGATGGGGATCGACTACGACTTCGGCCGCGCCTACTACAAGGCCTGCATCGCCGCCGACAACGAGATCCCCACGGAAGGGAAGGTCTTTATCTCGCTCTCCGGGGATCAGCGGGGGGAGATCGCCCCGGTGGCAAGGAAACTCGTATCCCTGGGGCTGGAACTCGTGGGCACCAGCGGCACGGTGGAGTTCCTGAACGGGGAGGGGATGGAGGCCCAGATGGTCCGGAAGGTGCAGGAGGGGTCCCCCAACGTGATCGATATGATCCGGCGGGGCGAGGTGAGCCTGATCATCAATACCCCGAAGGACAAGCAGTCCCGGCAGGACCACTACCAGATCATGCGGACCGCGGTGGATTACGGGATCCCGTACATCACCACGATCCAGGCTGCCCGGGCCGCGGCACAGGCCATCGATGCCATCCGGAAGGAGAAGGTTACCCTCGAGCCGCTGGGACACTACATCGGCGGGTGAAAGGAACAAAGGGACCCGGTTCAGGGCCGGGACCGCAGGAGCGCAGGGTTCCGGGGCAGGTCCCAGGGGCCGCCTCCCCACTCTTTATATCACCGGAGACGAAACCTGATTCATTCACCCGACGGGGCCGGCCCGTCGGGATGTCCTCTGCATCTGCAGGCAGGGACGTACCGGAGGAATGCTGCATGGGAAAGGGAACCATAGTCCTCGCATATTCCGGCGGGCTGGATACCTCGATCTGCATCCCGCTGCTCAGGGAACGGTATGGCTATGACCGCGTCGTCACCGTGGTCGTGGACGTGGGGCAGCCGGAGGCCGACCTCCGCTCGGCAACGGAGAAGGGGGAGAAGCTGGCCGACCGCCACGTGACGATCGATGCGAGGGAGCCGTTCGTGGACGGGTACGTCTTCCCTTCCATCCGGGCCAACGGGTCCTACGAGGGGTATCCCCTGGGGACGGCCCTCGCCCGCCCGCTGATCGCAGAGGAGACCGTGAAGGTGGCGCGGGAGGAGGGTGCCACCGCCGTGGGGCACGGCTGCACCGGCCGGGGGAACGACCAGCTCCGGTTCGATTTCATCATCCGCAGCGCGGGGCTGGAGGTGGTGGCCCCCATCCGGGAACTGAACCTGACCCGGGAATGGGAGATCGAGTACGCCCGGAAGCACGGGATACCGGTGGCATCGGTGAACAGGGAGAACCCCTACAGCGTGGACGAGAACTGCTGGAACCGCTCCATCGAGGGCGGCCGGCTGGAGGACCCGGCGTTCCACCCGCCGGAGCAGATCTATCGCTGGACGGTCTCCCCCGAGAAGGCGGCGGACCGGCCCGAGATGGTCACGATCACCTTCGACAAGGGGATACCGGTGGCCCTGAACGGCAAACAGATGAGGGGGTACGATCTCGTGCAGGAGATGAACCTGCGGGCCGGCCGGAACGGCGTGGGCCGGAACGACATGATCGAGGACCGGATCCTGGGCCTGAAGGCCCGGGAGGTATACGAGCACCCGGCAGCGACTGCCCTCCTCACGGCCCACCGGGACATCGAGCAGCTGGTGCTCACCCGGCAGGAACTGGCCTTCAAGGCCATGGTGGACGCCAAGTGGTCCGAGCTGGCCTACATGGGCCTCGTGCGGGAACCCCTCTTTGCGGCCCTGAACGCCTTCATCGGGACCACCCAGGAGCGGGTGAACGGTACCGTCGACCTCCAGCTCTACAAGGGGTCGGCACGGGTGGTGGGGCGGTCGTCACCCCATGCCATCTACTCCACGGATCTCGTCTCCTTCGACTCCACCTGCATCGACCAGTGCCATGCCGAGGGGGTCTCCCGCTACCACGGGATCCAGGCCCAGTTCCTGGAACGCCTCCGGAAGAAGGAGTA
>JAJRDA010000106.1 GCA_028678665.1 Methanomicrobiales archaeon
CACGGTGGTCGGCGAGGCGGTGAACTTTATGGGGCCGCTGGGTATCTCCGTCTGATCTCTCCCTTTTTTCAGAGCTGGAAGTCCAGGATTCCCCTGATTACGCGACACAAGCGATGGGGCATGAATGAGATCCGGCTTCTCCCCCCGCTCCCGTCCCTGCCCACGCCCTCTGACCGATGGAGAATCCTCTCCTGCCGGGAATACCTATAAGATATCCCCGGGCTACCGTCCCCTGAGAACGATGACGGTTCTCTCGCGTGCCCTCGTCCCATTGGTGAGGCAGAAGAGGATCGCGGTCGCCGCGGGGTGCAGGTGCGAGCTCTGCGGGGCGGAGATCCTCGCGGCCGACCTGGAGGTCCATACCTTCGGCGAGGGAGACCGGGTGAAAACCCTGCCACCGGCAGACCTGGAGCGGGAGATCCTGGTCCTCTGCCCCCGCTGCCACCAGGATGTGCACGAAGATTGCGTGGGCGAGCCGGAGCAGCGGGCGCTCCTGGCCTTCAGGAGGCCTGAGGTGACGGAGGAGATCCGGAAGATCCTCGCAACAAGGCAGAAACCCTATGTGCCGCCGGAGGTGGATCTGGAAGAGACCTTTTCCAGCGCAACACGGCTCGACACCCATTACCGGGGCATGTAGGGGAGTGGTCCAGATCCGTCTGGGTTATGGTGCGGCTCCCAGCTCGAGGGATCCGCCGGGCGAGAGGATTTCGACGTGGATGTCCGTCGTTCGCTCGATGGCCTGTTTGAACCGTGCAGCATCCTGGGTGATGGCAGGCCAGGTGTTGTAGTGGATGGGGATCACGGTCTTCGCACCGACCAGATTCGCCGCCATCATCGCCTCTTTCGGCCCCATGGTGAACCGTCCGCCGATGGGGAGGAGCGCCACGTCGGGATGGTAGAGTTCGCCGATGAGCCTCATGTCAGAGAAGAGGGCGGTATCCCCGGCATGGTACACATGGACACCGTCCATCCCCACCACGAACCCGCACGCCACGCCGCCGTAGAACCCGAACCCGCAGGACTCCAGCCATGAGGAGTGGAGCGCGGGGGTCATGGTGAAGGAGACGCCGTCGACGGTGATGGTCCCCCCCAGGTTCATGGTCTCCACCGAGAGGCCCTTCGACCTGAGATACTTCCCGATCTCGGTGATGGCGATGGTCTTCCGGTTCAGGCGGATCGCTTCCCCGAGATGGTCCTCATGGCCGTGGGTGATGGCCACGAGATCAGGGGACACCTCCAGTTTCCCCTCGGGGATGTAGGGGTCGATGAGTACCTGCCGGGAGCCCTCCAGTATCACGCACGCATGGCCAGGCCAGGTCAGCCGCATGATAGTAGGGTACCGGTGGGGAGGGAAAAAGGTTGGGGACACGGGACAGTCGTTCATTTCCTTACCTGTGGACGCTCTCGGGAGCTGCCGCCCCCTGCCGCGCCGGCTGAGGCATTCTCCAACGATGAGGTATCGGGATTCCGTATTCACCGATTACTGGCGAGACGCTCTCGGGGGCTCACCGCCCCCGCCGCGTGGGCACCCCCCGCCAGTTATCCGGGATTGATGCTCCATCCGGGAAAACCGACGAACAGGATTTCCTCATGGGGGGAGGGTTCGGGAGGGGGCAGAGCCCCCTCCTGTACCGGTCAAAAATCGCCTCCGTCGTTCATGAGGTCCGGTCACACCGACGTGGCGGGATATCCTCATGGGGGGGGGCGCCCACGCGGTGGGAGGGACCGTCCGGTCCCCCCCTGGAGCGTCTCACTCGTAACCGATCTGAAAAAATACCTGAGAAAAAATCTATGAGGCGAGGAAACCAGCAGGCTCAGCCGACGTCAATGAGCTCGGCTTCCGTGATGTCGATGGCCTCGGCGAGACCGTCCTGGATGAGGCCGCGGGTCATCTGTTCCGAGAGGTCCCGGTCCTCCATCACGTCGTGGATCCGGTTCAGGTAGGGGTCCAGGGTGGGGTCCTTCTCCTCCTCGATGACGTGGCGGTACTCCCGGAGCGTGGACGGGGAGATATCCAGTTCCTCGCTCACCTCCTTGAGCGTCTTTCCCGAGTCCATCAGATTCTCCATCTGGTCCCGGGAGAAGGGCATGGTGAAGTCCAGGTCCCGGAAGAGCTTGAGCCGGACCCTGGCCCGTGCCACGGTCTTGGAGAGCTTCTCGTCTCCCAGCGCCCGGGCGATCTCGGTATCGTTCTTCCCGTCGTGGAAGGCCATGACGAGGCGGGCCAGCTGGCGGGGGGTGAGCTTGGTCTTGAAGTAACCCTTGTCCAGGATCTCCCGCATGATGAGCGCGATCTCCCGCTCGATGGCGTCCCTGTCCCGGAGCGACCCGTGTATCTTTTTCATCGGTTCCACGATTTTGGTCTTGCTGGTGATGGTGGCAAAAAGATCCAGCAGCTGCTTCTTCCGGTTATCGTCATCCATGTGCGGGTCACACTGAATATTTGAGTTACAGTAACGCCGATAATATATATAGGTATCCAACGGCACAGTGAGAAACTATTATCATGGTGGATTGCGATTGTGTAGGCTTTTTCTGAGGACCTCCTCCCCCCCGCGTGCACCAGCCTGTTGCCCCTTTGGATTGATCCTGCAGAAGGAAGAATGATGGTGATCCGTGATGAAAACTACGGTGTACAGAATCCCGGGAGGACACGTAGGGAGTTCAGGGAATTGCAGAGACCCGTATTCTCGCATGGTTTTATTCTCGGCCGCTGATATAGAGGGGAGTACTGTGGCACCCCCCTCGTGATTGCGATGAGTGATATCTACGACAGGGTAACCGAGCTGGCCCGGCGCAGGGGCTTCATCTGGCCATCCTCCGAGATCTACGGCTCCGTGGCCGGGTTCATCGATTACGGCCCCCTGGGCGCACTCATGAAGCGGAGGATCGAGGATATCTGGCGGGATTTCTACGTGATCCGGGAGGGGTACTACGAGATCGAGTGCCCTACCGTCGGGGTAGAGCCCATCTACGTCGCGTCCGGCCATGTGAAGGGGTTCTCGGACAAGATGTGCCAGTGCCTCCGGTGCGGGGAGTACCTGCGGGCAGACCATGCCGCGGCCGGTGCGGGCGTTGCCAATGCCGGTGTCATGCCTGCCGACGAACTGGCCTGCGTGCTCCGGACGGTACCCTGCCCCTCCTGCGGGGAGGAACTGGGGGATGTGAAGGTCTTTGCCTTCAACCTGATGTTTGAGACCAGCATCGGGCCCGGCTCCCAGCGGAAGGGCTACCTCCGTCCGGAGACCGCCCAGGGGATCTTCACCGACTTCACCCGCCTGCTCCGGTTCTACCGGGACCGGTTACCCTTCGGCACGGTCCAGGTAGGGAAATCCTACCGGAACGAGATCTCGCCCCGGCAGGGCATGATCCGGCTCCGGGAGTTCACCCAGGCCGAGGCCGAGATCTTCGTGCACCCGGACCGGAAGGATCACCCCCGGTTCGACCGGTACGCGTCCTACCGCGTTCCCCTGCTGGGCATCGAGCAGCAGCAGTCGGAGTCGGCACCCGTGGAGGTGGCGATGGACGAGGCCGTGGAGAAGGGGATCATCGCGAACCAGTACGTGGCCTACTACGTGGCCCTGACCCATGACCTGCTGGTGCGGATCGGGGTGGACGGGAAGAGGCTCCGGTTCCGACAGCACATGCCGGACGAACGGGCCCACTATGCCACGGACTGCTGGGACGCCGAAGTGCTCTCCGGGCGGTTCGGCTGGGTGGAACTCGTAGGTATCGCCGACAGGACGGACTACGATCTCCAGGCCCACAGCAAGGCCAGCGGCACCGCGCTCACGGTCTTCCTCCCGCTGGAGACCCCGCGGAGGGAGCGGCGGCGAAGGATCATTCCGGATATGAAGGCGCTGGGGCCCCGGTTTCGTGGGAATGCGAAGGCAGTGGCGGACGCGCTCTCGGCATCCGAGCCGGGGCCTGACGGTGCCCGGGTGACGGTGAACGGCGAGACCCACCTGATCCCCCCCTCCCTCTACCAGGTACGGGAGGAAGAGGTGGAGGTGCGGGGCGAGGAGGTGATGCCCCACGTCATCGAGCCCTCGTACGGCATCGACCGGATGTGCTACGCGGTGCTGGAGCACGCATACGCCGAGGAGATGGTGGAGGGCGAGGTGCGGCGGGTGCTCCGGTTCCCGCCCCCGGTGGCCCCGGTGCAGGCGGCGGTCTTCCCGCTGGTGAACCGGGACGGCCTGGACGGCCGGGCCGGGGAGATCCACCGGGATCTGATCGGGGCCGGCATCCTTGCGGAGTACGATGACTCCGGTGCCATCGGCCGGCGCTACCGCAGGCAGGACGAGGTGGGCACGCCCTTTGCCATCACCGTGGACTACACGACCATGGAGGACGGCACCGTCACCCTCCGGGACCGGGATACCATGGCCCAGGTGCGGGTGAAACGGGAGGTACTGATCCTCCTCCTCCGGAACCTCATCAAAGGTACCACCGCCTTCTCAACCCTGTCCCCATGAAGTACGTCACCCACCCGCTGGTCCGGCCCGAAAGCCTTGAGGAACGGAAATACCAGCTGACCATCGCGCTCCGGGCTCTCGAGGGGAACACGATGGTGGTGCTGCCGACAGGCCTCGGCAAGACCGCGGTGGCCCTTCTCGCCGCCGCCTCCCGGCTCCACAACGAGGGCGGGAGGGTGCTCGTCCTCGCCCCCACGAAGCCTCTCGTCGAGCAGCACCTCCGGTTCTTTGAACGGCTGCTGGCCCTCCCCGGCACCGGGCCGGACCAGCCCCCGCCGTTCGTCATGTTCACCGGAGAGACCCCGCCGGAAGAGCGGGCCGGGGGGTGGCGGTCCGCCCGGGTGGCCTTTGCCACACCCCAGGCGGTGAAGAACGACCTGATCGCCGGCCGGTACACCCTCTCCGATGTCACGCTCCTCGTGGTGGACGAGTGCCACCGTGCCGTGGGGAACTATGCCTACGTCTTCATCGCGGAGCGGTACCTGAAGGATGCGAAAAAACCCCTGATCCTGGCCATGACGGCATCGCCCGGCGGGGTCAGGGAGAAGATCCAGGAGGTCTGTGAACACCTGGCCATCGGGCACGTGGAGACACGGGTGGAGACCGACGAGGATGTCCGGCCGTACGTGCACGAGCGGGAGATCCAGTACGTGCCGGTACAGCTCCCCGCGGTCCTGGCACGGGCTGTCGAGACCCTCCAGCAGCAGCTGGGGAGCCGGATCCGGTACCTGGCGGGGCTGGGATTTTCGGTCCCGAAGCCCGACGCCCTCACGATCCGGTCCCTGAACCAGCTGAACGCCCAGATCCAGGACCGGATCCGGCGCCATGACCGGACCGCCTACCAGGCGGCGTCGGTGTACGCCGAGATCATGAAGCTGCGCCATGCCATCGCTCTCGCGGAGTCCCAGGGGAGCGGGGCGCTCTCGCGGTACCTGGAGAAGCTGGCGACGGACGGTGCGGGGACGTCCGCCTCGAAGGCGAGCCGGCGGCTGGCACAGGACCCGCACTTCCGGATGCTCGCCGAGACCGCCTCGCAATGGACTGAGGAACTCCACCCGAAACTGGGCATCACGGGATCTCTCGTCCGGGCCCAGCTGGGGGCATACCCCGACAGCCGGATCATCGTCTTTGCCACCTACCGGGACACCGTGCAGCTGATCGCAGACCACCTGAAGTCCCTGGGGATTCTCGCCGAGCGGTTCGTGGGGCAGGCGGCGAAGGATGCCGAGCGGGGGCTCTCCCAGAAGCAGCAGATCGATGCGCTCCGCCGGTTCCGGGAGGGGGAGTTCCGGGTGCTGATCGCCACCTCCGTGGGCGAGGAGGGCCTGGACGTGCCCTCGACGGACATGGTGATCTTCTACGAGGCGGTGCCCTCGGAGAGCCGGTCCATCCAGCGCAAGGGGAGGACAGGGAGCCACGGCGCCGGGAAGATCATCGTCCTCGTCACGAAGGGCACCTCCGACGAAGCATATCGCTGGGTGAGCCAGGCGAAGGAGAGGGCCATGCTCTCCGGGATGAAGACGCTTGCTGCCCGGACCCTGCAGCCCCCTGCGGCACCGGTGTCCTCCCGGGGCCAGCTGGCCATCGACGCCTTCGTGGCTACGGGGCCGGAGATCACGGTGGATGACCGGGAGACTTCCTCCCGGGTGGTGGAGGCCCTCTCCCGCGCGGGGGCCCGCATAGCACTCCGGCGCCTGGAACAGGGAGACTACGCCATCGGCGACCGGGTGCTCGTGGAGCGCAAGACCTCCCGGGACTTCATGGACACGCTCGTCGAGCGGGACCTCTTCGGGCAGCTCCGGGCGCTGGCATCGTCCGCGCCGCGGCCGGTGCTGATCGTCGAG